>DATHLI010000158.1:0-2232 GCA_035488355.1 bacterium
TGCACGCGCGCGCCCGAGGAGACCCGATCGCTGGGCGAGGCGCTCGGCGGCGCACTCCGGCGCGCGGCGGACGCTCCGGGCGCGGGACCAGGGGCGGGACCGGCGGCGGTCCTCGGGCTGGCCGGCCCGCCGGGATCGGGGAAGACCTGCTTCGTGCAGGGGCTCGCCCGCGGCCTCGGGGTGCGCGGCGTCGTGCGCAGTCCCACGTTTACCCTCATCCACGAGCACCGCGGGCCGGTGCCGCTCTCTCACGTGGATCTCTACCGGCTCGAGGCGTCGGACCTCGAGGGGCTCGGCCTCGAGGAGATCCTCGATGGGGCCGGCGTCGTCGCGATCGAGTGGGCGGATCGGGCGCCCGGGGCGCTCCCGCCGGAGCATCTGCTGATCGAGTTCGAGTTCGGCCCGGGGGAGTCCGACCGGTGCCTCCGGTTCATCCCCCGCGGCCCCCTGGCCGAGCGTTGTGTGGCGGTCCTCCGCGCATGCGCATCCTCGCGATAGAAACGGCCACCCCCGTGGCCAGCGTCGCGGTCGTGGACGGTTCCGGCGTGCTCGCGGAAGCCATGCTGCGCTCCCCGATGCGCCATCTCGAAGGGCTGCTCGCGACCACGGACGACCTGCTCGGCGGGCTCGGCGTGGGGCCCGCCGCGATCGACGGGCTCGCGGTGAGCTGCGGTCCCGGGGGATTCACCGGTCTGCGCATCGGCATCGCGACCGCCGCGGCCTGGGCCGCCGCGCGGTCGGTCCCGGTCCTGGGCGTCGACACCCTCGAGGCGCTGGCCTGTGTCCCGGGCGCAGACGGGCTCGTCCTGCCCGTGCTCGATGCCCACCGCGGCGAGGTCGCCGGCGCGCTCTATCGCATCGATGCGCGCCGCGCCCTGCGCGACGGCCGCGTGGAGCGCCTGCTTCCCCCGATGGTCGCGCTCCCCGAGGCGCTCGGGGCCGAGGCCGCGGCCCACCCCGGCCCCCTGCTGATGGTCGGCGACGGCCTGGTGCGGTACGGCGCACGGCTGCGGGCGGCGCTGGGCGTCCGCGCCACGGACGCGGGGCACGATCTCCGCGCCCGCGCGTCGATGGTGGGGCTCCTGGCCCTCCCGCGGCTCGCCCGCGGTGAGCGGACGGAGCCGGGCAGGCTGCTCCCGGTGTACGGCCGCCGCCCGGTGACGTGGCCGAGGCAGGAAACGCCCGAGAAGCGGGGGAATCCACCCTGAGATGGTGATCACCAATCAGGTGGAGATCCGGCCGATGCGGGTGGAGGACATCGGAGGGGTGCTCGAGATCGAGCAGATGTCGTTCCCCACGCCCTGGCCGCGCGACGCCTACCTGCACGAGCTGGAGAACCGGCTCGCCTGCTACTTCGTCGCGCGCGAGATGCACCGGACGGTCGGGTACACGGGCATGTGGATCATCCTCGACGAAGCGCATGTCACCACGATCGCCGTCGACCCGCTCTACCGGCGGCGGCGGATCGGGGAGCGGCTCCTCGTCACCCTGGTCGATGAGGCGTTGAAGCGGGGGGCGCGTTGGATCACCCTCGAAGTGCGCAAGTCCAACGCCGGAGCGCAGAATTTGTACCGGAAGTACGGGTTCAAGGACATCGGCGTTCGCAGAGCGTACTACAGCGACAACCGCGAGGACGCCATTGTCATGTGGACCGGGAACCTCTGGGAGGAGCTCTTCCAGGAGCGGTACAAGAAAAACCGCGCCGACTTGGACCTCGGGGCACCCTGACCCTCCGGTTCGTTCCGGTTTCCGATGCGCGTGCTCGGCATTGAGACGTCCTGTGATGAGACATCGGCCGCCGTCCTCGCGGACGGCCGCCTGCGGTCGAATGTGGTGGCCTCGCAGGTCGACCTCCATGCCCGCTACGGCGGCGTCGTCCCCGAACTCGCCTCCCGCCGTCATCTCGAACGGCTCGGACCCGTCATCGACGAAGCTCTCGGGTCCGCCGGCGTGGGGATCGGGGAGATCGACGCGGTCGCCGTCACGAGCGGCCCCGGGCTCGCGGGCGCCCTGACCGTGGGGGTGGCCGAGGCCAAGGCCATCGCGTTCGCCCTGGGGCGCCCCCTGATCGGCGTCAACCATCTCGAAGGGCACATCTACGCCAACTTTCTGACGCACCCGGACGTGGCGTTCCCCGCCCTGGTCCTGATCGTGTCGGGCGCCCACACCGACCTCGTGCTCATGGCGGATCACGGGCGGTACGAGGTGCTCGGCCGGACCCTGGATGACGCG
>DATHLI010000159.1:0-2878 GCA_035488355.1 bacterium
GGAGACGGTCCAAAACATCCTGGTGTTCCGGTTCGCCAACGGGATCTTCGAGCCCATCTGGAACCAGCATTACGTCGATCACGTGCAGATCACGGTCGCGGAGACCGTCGGGGTTGAAAACCGCGCGGGCTACTACGAGACGGCCGGGGTAGTGCGGGACATCGTGCAGAGCCACATGGTGCAGCTCCTCACCCTGATGGCGATGGAATCGCCGGTGGCCATCGAGCCCGAGTCCGTCCGGTCGGAGAAGGTGAAGGTGTTGCGGGCGGCCCGCCGGATCCCCCCCGACGATGTCCCGCGGAGCGTCGTGCTGGGCCAGTACGGCCCCGGCACCGTTGAAGGGCAGGCCGTGCCGGGCTACCGCGAGGAACCGCGGGTCGCGCCCAACAGCCGGACGCCGACGTTCGTGGCGACGCGGCTGTACATCGACAACTGGCGGTGGGCGGGAGTCCCCTTCTACCTGCGCAGCGGGAAGCGCCTCCCCAAGCGGGTGACCGAGGTCGCGGTCCAGTTCAAGCGGGCGCCCCTCCCGCTGTTCGGCGACAGCGGCGCGGACGAGCCCAACCTGCTGGTGCTGAACATTCAGCCGGACGAGGTCATCTCGCTCCAGTTCGTGGCTAAAGTGCCGGGCCTGTCGATGACGCTGCGGCCGGTGAATATGGGGTTTCGGTTTGGGACCGCGTTCGGCGTGGAAGAGATGTCCGCCTACGAGCGGCTGCTGCTCGACGCGCTGCTCGGGGATTCCACCTTGTTCACCCGCCGCGACGAAGTGGAAGAGGCCTGGGATCTGGTGGAGCCGCTCCTGAACTGGTGGGAGCGCTCAGACCCGCCGGAGCCGGTCCCGATCTACGCCGCCGGGACGTGGGGCCCCGAAGCCGCCCGCGCGCTGATCGCCAGACGTGGCCGGCGCTGGCGGTCGTTGTGACCCCAGGGCCACCCCGCCCGGCCTCCTCTCGCCCGTCCGCGCCGTCTCCACCGCCCCACCCTGAGGTGCTGGTCGTTCCTGATCTCTCGGCGGCCGCCGCGGCCGCGGCAGAGCGCATTGCCCGGCGGTGCGAGCAGGCGGCGGCATCGCGCGGCGAGTGCGCGATCGCGCTTTCCGGCGGGGAGACGCCGAGGGCGCTGCACGCACGGTTGGCCTCGGATCCCTTCCGGCGGCGGCTCCCCTGGCCGCGCCTGCGGGTGTTCTGGGGTGACGAGCGGGGCGTGCCCCCGGACGATCCCCGCAGCAACTACCGGATGGCGCGGGAGACGCTCCTGGACACGGTGCCGGTCCCGGACGACCGGATCCACCGGATGCCGGCCGAGCGGCCGGATCGGGAGGCCGCCGCCGAGGCCTATGCCGCGCTGCTGCGCGCGTACCTGCCTCAGACCGCGGACGGCTGGCCCCGGTTTGACCTGGTGCTGCTCGGGCTCGGCGACGACGCCCACACGGCCTCGCTCTTTCCGCACTCGCCTGCGCTGCGGGAGACGCGGCAGGCGGTGCTGGCGGTCGAGGCGCCGAACGGGATGCCGCGCATGACGCTCACGCCTCCGGTCCTCAACCACGCGAGCGAGATCATCTTTCTCGTCGCCGGACCGCAGAAAGCCCCGGCAGTGCGCGCCGTGCTCGACGGCCCGCGGCAGCCGGACGCCGTGCCCGCCCAGGCCATCCGGCCCGTCGACGGCACGCTGGTCTGGATCGTCGACACCTCCGCCGCCTCCGCGCTCACCCGCCGGGTGTGAGTCACGCGGGAAGCGCGTACGGGGGCATCGCGGAGCCCGAAGGAGAGGGTTTTCCAGCCCCCCGGCGGAATACCTGGGGGCTTTTATATGGAAGGGGAGGTGTCTTCGGTGCGTCGCGTCTGGAGGTGGGTGACCGGGTCCGTGATCCTGCTGCTGGTCGCGGCCGTCCCGCTGGGGTGGCGTGCGGCGCCCGCCGGCGCGGCGGCCGAGACATTGCTGATTGGGCAGTCCACGTGGGTGGGGTATGGACCCCTGTTCTTGGCCCGGGACAAGCGCTTTTTCGACGAAGCCGGGGTCAGCGTCGAACTGAAGACGTTCGAAGACCCCAAGACGAGGTTCTTCGCGCTCGTCTCCGGCAAGCTCGATGGGATCGCCACGACGCTCGACACCGCCAGCCTCTACTGGAGCACCGAGCACCCGTTTCGCTCGGTCCTGGGCCTGGACGACAGCAAAGGCGGGGATGGGATCGTGGCCGTCGACACGATCACGTCGATCAAGGACCTGCGCGGCAAGCGGGTCGCGTACAATAAAGGCTCCGTCTCCCACTTCTTCCTCAGCGTGCTGCTCCGGCAGAACGGCATGACGGAGAAAGACATCCAGAGCATCCAGATGCAGCAGGACGATGCGGGGGCGGCATTCGTGGCCCGCAAGGTCGACGCGGCGGTGACGTGGGAGCCGTGGCTGAGCCGGGCGAAGAAGACGCCGGGTGGCCACATTCTGGTGGACAGCAGCACCACCCCGGGTCTCATCGTCGACATCCTGCTCTTCCGGAGCGACATCATCAAGAACCACCCGGATGCCGTCAAGGCCGCGGTCCAGGGGTGGTTCAAGGCGGTGGACTACTGGAAGCGCAATCCCGACGAGTCCGACCTCCTGATGGCCAAAGCCGTGGGCGGATGGCTGAAGGACGTGAAGACGTTCCGCGAGACCCTCGACGGCGTCCGGTTCTACGACGAGGCCATCAACCGGCAGTATTTCGGGCTCGGCGGGCAGATCTACGTCACCGCCCAGAACGCGATCGACATTTGGAAGTCGTTTGGCATGATCCGGGGGAACGTGGCCGCCGCCGATCTGGTGGACCCCGAGTTCATCAACAAGTAGGGAGCCGTGTCGGGCCGTGCCACGCGCCCGGCCCGGCGGGCGTGACGTGAGC
>DATHLI010000160.1:0-15471 GCA_035488355.1 bacterium
TGTGTGACTTAGTGAACTGCGCCGGCAGCGGGGCCTGAGAACGCACTCCGATCCCGCCCCAGCCGCAGGTACGTGGCGGGGACGACAAACAGGTTGAGCAGCGTGGAGGTGACCAGGCCGCCCAGGATGACGATGGCCATCGGGTACTCGATCTCGTGTCCGGGGATATCGCCGGCCACGACCAGGGGCACGAGGGCGAGCGCCGTTGCCGCCATCGTCATCAAGATGGGCCGGAGGCGCTCCCGCGCCCCCCGCATGACCAGCGCGGGGCCAAAGGCTTCGCCCTCATAGTGCTCGAGGTGGTGATAGTGGCTCATCAGCATGATGCCGTTGCGCGCCACGATGCCCAGCACCGTGAGGAATCCCACGAGCGATCCCAGCGAGACGACGCGGCCGGTGGCGAACGCCGCCAGCACGCCGCCCACCAGGGCGGAGGGCAGCGTCCAGAAGGTGAGCATCGCCAGCCGCGGGCTGCCGAAGGACGTCACCAGGAGGGCGAAGATCACGATCACCGCGACCCCCGACAGGAGGAAGAGACTCTGCTGTGCCGCCTGCCGCTCCGCGTACTCTCCCGCCAGCTCCGCGTGGTACTCGAGCGGGAACTGGATGCGCCCGAGGGCGCGCTGGATGTCGCGCGCGACGGACCCGAGGTCACGCCCGCCCACGTCGGCCTCAACGGTAATGCGCCGCGACCGGTTTTCCCGGTTGATGATGTTCGGCATCGGCTGGATGCTGACGTCGGCCACCTCCGCCAGCGGCACGCGGCCGCCGCGGGGCGTGTCCATCGGAAGGTTGCGAACATCTTGCGGGCTCCGGCGCGATTCGGGCGTGCTCCACATCCAGAGATCGTACACCTTGTTGTCCCTGTGCACGTCGCTGACCTCGATCCCGGCCAGGAACGTCGCGGCCATCCGGCGGACATCACCCGGTTTGAGCCCATACCGTTCCTCTCTGGCGAGGTTCTCCTTGACCTGGACATGCGGGACGTCGATTTGGAACTCCTTGTGCACATCGACGAGGCCGGGGATCGGCGCCAGGGCCTCCCGAACCTCCTCCGCCTTGCTGCGGAGGACCTGCGCGTCTGGGCCAAAGATGTTCACGAGGATGGGATGGGTCGATCCCGTCAGCACTTCATCGATGCGCTCGTGGAGGTAGGTCTCCACATCGTGCAGGATCCCCGGGTAGCGGTCGATCGTGTCATGCAGGGCGTCGCGCGCCTTCTTGTAGTCGACCCCGGGATCGATGCTCACCCAGTTCTCGGCGGTGTTGACGCCGACGATTTCATCCGCCAGCACGGCGCGCCCGATGTGGGCGCCGACGCTGTGGACGCCGGGAACGGCCTGCAGCTCGCGGCCGATCTGCGTCGTGCTCCGGACCATTTCCGGAAGGGACGTGCCGGGCCTGGTCACCCAGTGGATCAGGAAGTTCGGCTCCTTGAACTCCGGAAACAGCGACTGCCCGAGGAACGGCAGCGCCGCGAGGCCGGCCAGCACCACGACCCCGGTGGCGGCAAACACCGCGCGCGGGCTGCGGATGGTCCACGCCAGCATCCTGTCGTAGCCGCGGTGCAGCCACGGGACGAGGGGGGACTCGCGCTGCTCCAGCGGCGCGCGCGACAGCACCATCAGGCTCAGGGCCGGCGTCAGAGTCAACGCGACCACCGTAGACGCCAGCACCGCCAGCGCATAGGAGACCGCCAGCGGCCGGAAGAACGAGCCCGTCAGACCGTACATGAAGAACACCGGCAGCAGCGCCGCGATCTCGATCAGCGACGCGTAGACGACGGCGCCCCGCACCTCGATCGTGGCCTCGAGCACGATCGCCGCGAGCGATTTGCCGCTCCCCTCCACGCGCGCCTGCCGCAGCCGCCGCAGGATGTTCTCGATGCCCACGATCGCGTCGTCGACGACGGCGCCGATGGCGATCACCAGCCCGGCCAGCACCATCACGTTGAGGGTCGCTCCGCGCAGATGCAGCACGAGCACGGCCATCATCAGCGACACCGGAATGATCGTGCAGCTCACCAGCGCCATCCGCCACTCGTTGAGGAACGCCAGAATCACCAGGGCCACGAGCAGCGCCCCGAGCAGCAGCGAGGTGGTGAGGTTGTGGACCGCCATCTCGATGAAGGTCGCCGGCCGGAAGATATTGGTGTCGAAGTCGATGCCGGGCAGACCGGGCTTCATGTTATTCAGCGCGGCTTCCGCCCCCCGGGTCACGTCCAGGGTGTTGCTCCAGGGGAACTTTTCCACGACGAGCAGGAGGCCGGGATGGCCGTTCACGACGGCGTCGCCGATGAGCGGCCAGGTATCCCACACCACATCGCCGAGGTCACCCAGGCGCAGCGGAGCGCCGTCGGGCCTCCTGTGGCTCCCGATGGTCACCCGCGCCAGGTCCTCGGGCCCAATGACGGGCAGGACGTGGCGGAGCTCGAGCCGCTGATTGGGGGTATCGAAAAACCCTCCCGTCAGGACCTTCCCGTTGGGGGTATATTTCAAGAGCCCGATTTCCAGGGCGTCCGAGCCGGCGTTCATGGCATCCTGCACCGAGACGTCGTAGGCGCGGAGCCGCTTCGGGTCGAGCTCGACGTTCATCTCTTTGACCCGTTCGCCCCAGATCGCCACATTGGCCACCCCGGGGACCTGCATCAGGCGGAACCGCAGCGTCCAGTAGGCGATCATGGAGAGATCCATCAGGGACTGCGTCTTGGAGGACATCCCGATCTTCAACACCCGGCTCGTCGATGAGAAGGGCGGCATCATCCACGAGATCCCGGAGGACAACGGCAGGGTCGGGATCACCTGGGCCAGGCGCTCCTGCACCCACTGCCGCGCCAGCAGGGGGTCGGTCCCCAGCTTGAAGATGAGGCGGACCGAGGCCAGCCCGGGCACCGACTGGGAGCGCATGACGTCGAGCCCGGGAGTCCCGGCGAACGACTGCTCGAGCTGGGTCGTGACCAGCTCTTCCACTTCGCTGGTGGACATGCCCTGGCCTTCGGTCTGCACCTCGACGATCGGCGGCGCGAACTCCGGAAAGACGTCGACCGGCATGTGGGGCACTTCGGCCAGGCCGAAGAGCACCAGCACCGCGGCAAGAAACACCACCAGGTGCCGAAACCGCAGGCTTCCTCCCACCATCCAGCGCATGGTTTTTACCTCACGCGGCGATCACGCAATCAGGCGCTGCCGCTATTGTTCGACCAATCCGCCGAACTCGGTCCCCACCAGCTCGGCCACACCGACCGCCGCCACCTTCGTGCCGGGGGTTGGCCCCTCCGACAGCACCACGCGGTCGCCGTCGATACGGTCGATGGTGACGCGGTCCCGGACGAAGACCAGGGGCTCGGGGTTGGTGTACACCCACGTTCGGCCGTGCACGTCGTAATACACCGCCCCGTAGGGGACGACCGTCTCCCGCCCCGCGCCGGATCCGTTCCCCGCGCCTTGGGCCTCACGAACCGAGGCCGTCTCGATGCCGAGCCGTTCGACCGCCTCCGCGGTCAAGGTGAGGCGATTGAGGTTCCCTGTCCCCAACGGCTCGACCTTGGCGGGCTCGCTTTGGCCGGCCGCCGCGACCGCGGGAACAGCACTCGGCCTGGCAACCTGCCCGCGCATTGCGATGGCTGCCGCCAAGACCACGAACAGGACAATGAACGGGACAGGGATGGTGAGCGCTTTCCTCCCGTTCGATTGCCCGGTGAACGTCCTTGGATCACGGATCATCTTGGTGAGACCTCCTTGTCCTGATTGATGCGGATTGCCGTCACGCGTTGCCTGTCGGCCCGGCGACGGCCACCGGGGGAAGATCGAGAACGGGTTCAGCGCTCCCCGCGCCAAAGCGCGCGTACAGGGAGGGCACAACGAACAGGTGGACCAGCGTCGAGGTCACGAGACCGCCCAGCACCACCAGGGCCATCGGGTACACGATCTCGAAGCCGGGAAGATTGCCGGAGAGGGCGAACGGCACGAACATCAATCCCGTCCCCAGCGCCGTCATCAGGATCGGGGCCAGCCGCTCCCGGGACCCGCGCACGACGAGCCCCAGACCGAAGGGCTCGCCGTCCGCCTCCTCGAGACGCTGCAGGTGACCGATCAGCGTCACGCCGTTCCGCGCCGCGATGCCGGCGACCGCGAGGAATCCGGCGAGCGAGCCGAGCGAGAGCGTCCCCCCGCCGCCCAGCGCCGCCAGCACCCCGCCCGCCAGGGCGGCCGGCCAGGTCAGGAGGGTCAGCGCCGCGAGGCGCCAGCTGCGGAAGGCCGCCTGCAGGAGGAGGAAGATCCCGATCACCGCGACCCCCGCGGCGATGAGCGTGCGCTGCCGGGCCTCCTGCCGCTGCTCGAACTCACCGAGCAGCACCGCGCGGTGTTCCAGCGGGAACTCGACGCTCAGGAGCGCATGTCTGACGTCCCGCGCGACGGAGCCGAGATCGCGTCCACGGACGTTGAACCCGACATCGATGCGGTCCGAGATAGATTCACGGTGGATGCTGGTCAGCGCCGGCTCGATGCGGGTGTCGGCCACGTCTGCCAGACGCACGTGCCCGCCGCCCGGTGTGTCGATCAGAAGATTGCGAATCCCTGTCACGCTCTGCCGCGCCTCGGGCTTGCTCCACACCACCACGTTGAACACCTTCTGACCCTCGTACAGGCTGCCGGCTTGAATGCCGTTCACCAGCGTGGCCGCCTGACGGCGCACATCGCCCGGTGTGAGCCCATAGCGCGCCGCCCTGGCGAGGTCGACCTTGACCTCCATCTGGGGGGCCTCGACCAGGCGCTCGCTGTGCAGTCCCGCGACGCCGGCGATCCCCGCGATGGCCCGTTGCACGTCCTCCGCCTTGCGGCGGAGCGTCGGCCAATCGGGCCCGTAGAGGCGCACGACCATGTCGTCGTTCGATCCCGTCAGCACCTGTCTGAGCGACTCCTCCGTATACGTCTGAACGCGGTGCACGAGCCCCGGGTAGCCGCCGAGGGTCCGCCGGATCGCGGCCACCGTCGCGTCATAGCTGGCCGACGGATCGACGCTGACCCAGAGGGTGGCGGAGTTGATCCCGACCGCCTGGTCCCCCAGCACGGCCCGTCCAAAATGGGCGCCGAAGTTGCGAACCCCGGGAATGGCCTGCAGCTCGCGGCCGATCCGGGCCGTGATCCGCGCCATCTCCGGCTGGGACGTGGCGGTTGGGGCCTCCAGCTGGATCATGAGGTCCGGCTCTTTGAACGACGGCAGCAGCGACAGCCTGAGCAGCGGCATCGCCGCGAGGCCCGCCAGCGCGATCACCGCCGCGGCGGCGAAGATCGCGCCCGACCGGCGCACGGTCCACGCCAGCATCCTGTCGTACCCGCGCTGCAGCCACGGGATGAGGGCGGGCTCGCGCCGATCCAGGGCGGCGTCGGCGAGCAGCAGCAGGCTCAACGCCGGCGTCACGGTCAGCGCAGCCACGAGGGACGCCGCCACCGCCAGCAGATAAGAGACGGCGAGCGGCTGAATGAACGAGCCGAGCACGTCCTCGATGAACAGAACCGGCACCACCGCCAGCAGCAGGATCAGCGCCGCGAAGAGGATGACGCTGTGGGCCTCGAGCGAGGCGTCGAGCACGATGGCCGCAAGCCCCCTGCCGTCCCCCTCCGCGCGCGCCTGCCGCAGACGCCGGGTGATGTTCTCGACGACAACGACCGCGTCGTCGACAAGAACGCCAATGGCGATCACCAGCCCCGTCAACACCATCACGTTGAGGGTTTCACCGCGCAGGTGCAGGACGAACAGGGCGGCCGCCAGAGACGACAGGATCGCCGCGACGCCGACCAGCGTCGGACGCCAGTGCCCCAGGAACGCCAGGAGGATCAGCATCACGAGCAGGGCCCCCAGGAACAGCGCCCTGGCGTGCTGATCGATCGCCGTCTGAATGAACGTCGCCGGCCGGAAGACGGTGGAGTCCAGAGTCGCCCCGGAAAGGCCGGCCCGCAGCGCGCTGAGTTTTGCTTCGACCGCCCGGGTCACGTCCAGCGTATTGCTCCAGGGAAGCTTCTCGACGACGAGCAGAAACCCGGGCCCGCCCCTGAGGACGGCGTCCCCGATCAGCGGTTGATGGCTTTCCACCACCTGGCCGAGGTCACCCAGGCGCAGGGGCGAACCATCGCCCTTCTTTCGGTCGGACACCGTCACTTTGGCCAGGTCGGCCGCCGTGGAGATCGGCAGGACGTGCCGCACCTCGAACCGCTGCTGGGGGGTATCGAAAAAGCCGCCGGTCCCCGGCGTCGAGGCGGTCAGGAATGACAATGGCGAGACGAACATGGCGTTCCCGGTGGTCTCGACGACGTCGTCCAGCGTCACCCGGTGCTCCCGCAAACGCGCCTGATCGACCAGCACCTGCAGCTGCCGGTCCCGCTGGCCCCAGACGGAAACGTTAGAGACGCCGGGCACGGCCAGCAAGGCGGGTCTGATCGTCCACTGCGTGAGCACCCCCATCTCGATCGGGGACAGCGACTTCGAAGAAAACCCGACCAAAAGGACCCGGCTCGTGGCCGACTTGGGTGAGAGCATCGTCGGCGCCGATGACACGTTGGGCAGCATGAACGTGGACGTCAGGCGCTCCGACGTCAGCTGCCGCGCGCGCATGAAGTCGGTCCCGGGCTCGAAGTAGAGGGTGACGTTCGACATCCCGGGCACCGATGTTGAGCGGATCGTCCTCACCCAGGACACACCGGCCTCCAGTTCCTCGATGTTTAGGGAGACCAGATTCTCGACTTCGGGGGCGGACAGGCCGAGGGCTTCGGTCTGGATCTCGACATACGGCGGCGCGAACTCCGGGAGGACGTCCACCGGCATGCTGCGCAGCTGGGCGATGCCGAGAAACATCACCGCCGCGGCGATCACAGCCATTAGGAACCGAAGGTGCAGGCTCGACCCGACAATCCATCGCATCATCGCCGATCATCTCCGTACCGTGGCCGGAACGTCGACCCGCGCCAACCGTTGATCTCTTCGCTGGCAAATTACACGACCATAGGACACAATACTATCCGTCTTGCCGGAATCAGGTAATGGCATGGCGCGTATGAAAGGAAATTCAGTACCCAGTCCGCGCGATTCAGGCGCTTTATTTAATAGGCTGACGGGATTCGCCCATGGGGGATTGCCTGCTTGCCAAATCAAGGCCATTCTCGGAAGGCCCCGGGGAGGGATAGGGATGCGAAGGCAAGCCGGATAATACTGCTCAGATCTTCAGATGAATATCCTCATCTCGGGATCCCACGGACTGATCGGATCCGCCCTCGCCTCCTTGCTCGCCGGGCGGGGGCATCGGATTGTCCGGCTCGTGCGGGGTCTCCCCAACTCAGGTCCGCAGGAGGTCGGTTGGGATCCTCAGGCCCGGACGATCAACGGACGCGCACTGGAGGGCGTCGACGCCGCCATCCACCTGGCCGGGGAAAGCGTCGCCCGCGGGCGGTGGACGGCGGCAAAGAAGGCCCGCATCCGGGAGAGCCGCGTGGAAAGCACGCGCCTCCTGGCCCGGACCCTGGCCGGCCTGACCCGCGGGCCGCGAGTCCTGATCTGCGCCTCCGCGGTCGGATATTACGGGCACCGCGGGGATGAGATCCTGGTGGAAGAGAGCGCGGCGGGACAGGGCTTTCTTGCCGAGGTCTGTCTCGCTTGGGAAGCGGCCGCCGAGGCCGCACGGCAGGCAGGCATCCGGGTCGTGCACCTGAGGACCGGCCTCGTGCTCACCCCCACCGGCGGGGCGCTGGCCGCGCTGCTGCCGCTGTTCCGCCTCGGGCTCGGCGGGCGGTTCGGAAGCGGACGCCAGTGGATGAGCTGGATCACCCTCGATGACGAGGTCGAAGCCATCGCGCTCGCGTTAGGCCGGAATACGCTCCAGGGACCGGTCAATCTGGTGTCGCCTCATCCGGTCACCAACCAGGAGTTCACCAAAGCGCTGGCCCGGGTGCTCAAACGCCCCGCGGTGCTGGCGGTGCCCGGCGCCGCCCTCCGGGCCGTGATCGGCGAGGCAGCCGGCGAATTGCTCGGCAGCCAGCGCGCGCACCCCGCAAGACTGCTCGCGGAGGGGTACACGTTCCGCCACCCGGTGTTGGAAGCGGGGCTGCGCCACCTGCTCGCGGCGGGGCCGGCCCACTCAGCCTCCGCGTGACGGCAGGGGCTCTCCCGTGCCTCCGCGAAGTGAGCGTGCATGCGGATCGCGATCGCGAGCGACCATGCCGGCTATACGCTCAAGGAAGAGTTGAAGCGTATGCTCCGAGACCTGGGACACGAGGTCAGGGATTTCGGCACCCACTCGGCCGACCAGGTCGATTACCCCGACTTTATCGTCCCCGCGGCGGAAGCGGTCGCCTCGGCGCAGTGCGACCGCGGGATCGTGATCGGGGGCAGCGGCAACGGCGAGGCGATCGTCGCCAACAAGGTGCCGGGCGTGCGCTGCGCGCTGTGCTGGGAGAGTTACACCGCGCGGGTGGCCCGGGAGCACAACGACGCCAACGTCCTCTCCCTGGGGGCCCGGGTGATCGGCGTGGATATCGCGCGCGAGGCGGTGCGGACCTGGCTGGACGCATCCTTCGAGGGCGGCCGCCACCAAGTGCGCCTGGACAAAGTCAGGGCCGTGGAGGAACGCTACACGGGGCCGCGGATGAAGAAGAGCGAGCCGGCGCGGTAAGAACCAAGCTGCCGCGGGGCGCGACGACGGTTCCGCCGCGCTCGTTCATCGGCGCGGGCGGGCCGATGGCGGGTGGCCGCCCCCCCCGCTCAGGCCACGATGAAGATGCCGTGGGGGGAGCGGCCGGTCGGAAAGGTGTTGAGGATCTCGAGCGTTCGCGTGTTCACGACCGTCGTGGTATCCCCGAACCGGCCTGAGACCCACAGGCGAGACCCGTCGGGGCTGAGCATCGGCATATCCGGGCCCCCGGGAACCGGGAACTTCGCCACCACCCGCTGCGCCGGCACGTCGAACACGCTCGCGGTGTTCTCGTACCGATTGGTCACGTAAATAGTCCGGCCGTCGCTCGTCGCCACCAGCTCGTGGGCGCCCTTCCCGCTGTGCACCCTGCGGATCAACTTCCACTCGTCGGTGGCAAAGACGCTGATCGTCCCCACGTGGCTGGCCACAAACATGTAGTGTCCGTCGCGCGAGATCTGGATGCCCGCGGGCTGCGGGTCGACCCCGAGCCGGTGAGCCAGCGTCATGGACCGCGTGTCGATCACGGTCACGGTGTTCGAATGCTGGTTGGTGTTGACGAACCAGCGGCCGTCCGGCGAGAACCACATGTGGCTCGGCTGCCGGCCGGTCCGGACCCGCGTGAGCGTCCGAAAGGTCTCCCCATCGTGGATCTCCACGAAGTCGTAGCGATACGACACCTTGTACAGGTAGCGCCCGTCGTGGGTGAACAGGACGTTATAGGGGTCCAGGATCGGGATGCGGCGCCGCACGGCCAGGGTGGCGAGGTCGATCTCCAGCATCTCGTTGCTCGTGGTGTTGCACGAATACAGCGCCCGGCCGTCGCGCGTCCGGCGGAATTTGTGCGGTTCGCGCCCCACCTTAATGACGGAGACCGGTTCGAAGCGCTGCGCGTCGGCTACCGTCAGGGTGTCGCTCAGACTGTTGGCGATCAAGGCCACGGGCCGCCGCTCACCGTCTGGGACCGCGCCCGCGGAACCGGACGGCGCCCCGGCGGACAACACCGTTCCAGGACGGAGCGGGCCGATGGCGCCGGCCATGCCGGCGACGGCAAGCCCGCCGCGGCGAAGAAGGTCCCGCCGGGTGAGCGGGTGGAGGAGGTATGGACGGGCGGGCACGTTAGACACCTCCGGCCGTAAGGAGCAGATCTGTTCAAAACGCGATGAGGAAGCCGGGTACTCCCCCCAGCGCGACTCCAAACGTAAATTACCCAAGAATTCATGTCAAGACGCTCCAAGACGGCCGCACCATCCGTGTCAATCGGACCGCATGGCCTCCGGAGATTTGGACGAAGATCCAACCCACTCCAGCAGTTGGTTTCATCAGGGCTGCATGATGCCAGGAGGTTGCGGGCAGTTCCTGGTCAGGCACACCATCGCGCCCCGATGGTTTTGCACGATCGCCAGAAGTCGGGTGCAACATCGCACGCACAAATCTTTCACGGTCGAATAGTAGTTTACCTGAGTTGTTTAGCAGGAGTTTACCCAGGGATGTCGTAGGGAATTAACCGGAGGCCTCAGGTGGCGGTATCGGTTTGGTCCTCGCCCGGTCAGTTCGTGACGTTGGCCAAGAGAGGTGAGACCATGAGAGGCAAACTGCTTCTGATCCACTGGCGCGCCGGCGAAGCGGAACAACTGGCCCGCAATCTCCGCGCTGCGAAATGGTTAGTCGACATCGAGACTGAAGACGCCGCCCGGGCCGGCAGGCGCGTCGCCGAGCGGCCGCCCGACGCCGTGGTGATCTCGCTCGCCGCCGCACCCGAGCACGGTCTGGCAACGGCTACTACCCTGCGCGGCGGTTCAGCGGGGCGGTTTCGCATCGTCTTTGTGGATGGCGACGAGCACGCCCTCAGGACTGCAAAAGCGAGGATGCCCTTCGCGACCTTCACAACCTCGGGAGAGTTGCAGACCGCGCTCCGGCCTGGCAAAGCAGCGGGCTGGGGGTAAATCCGCTCAGACCTCGGGGAGGGTGCGCTCCGTCTGACCGGCCTGTTCGAGCAGCCGGGCCATCTCGCTGTAGGCCTCCCGTTCCTCCTGGAGGACCAGGTTGGTGACCTCCAGCCACCGGCGGTGCAGTTCCGAGGTCTCGGTCATCAGGGTGGCAAGCAACTGGGTCAGTGTCTGCCGGTCCTGTCCCAGGATGGCGGTGGCGGCCTGCTCGGTCAGCTCCCGGCGCCGTCCCATGAAGTCGGTCACCTGCATGCCGAAAACCTTGAGCACTTTGCGCGCCTCAAGGTCGTCCATTTGCGGCTCCTCCCGGTGCGCCAACACTCGGATTGAGGATTCCCCCTCCCCGGCCCAAAACCCTTGAAACGCGGGGACTCCCTGCGGGGGCTCCATACCAGACTGGGACTAACCGCAATCAGAGGTTGCCCCCTGCGGGGGCTCCTGACCATAGTGGAACAAACCGCAATCAGAGGTTGCTAGGGGTGCGTTGTGAGGTCGTCGACCTTATCCGCCGGCTTTACGCGGGCGCACTGGAACTCTTCCTTGGCCTTCCGGTTGTAGTCGAAGGCGGTCGAGCGGCACTGTTCCTCCTTGGCCACAAAGTACGGGAGCGCCGGTTGCCAGGTATCCGTGCAGAGGTCTGGCGTGAGATCGCCGCCACAATCCTCGAAGGTCTCGTCTTCATACCACACCATCCAGCCGGATTGCTGAGCGACTCCCGACGGTCCGGCTTCGTTGATCACTGCCAGGGAAGGGGTGGGCACTCCCATCGAGGAGAACAAGGCTCCAACAAGCAGCGTGAGAATCGCTCGCTTTGCCATGCGCTCCACCCCCCCTCCTACACCCGTCCGATAAGGAAAAGAGGGTACGCCCCGTGCGAGGTGCGGCTACCCTCTTCGGCAGCGCAGCCGGCCACTGTAGGTGTGGCCCTGTGCGCCCCCGGATCGTTCCGGGTTCACCTTTTCGAGAGGTCCTCTGTCACTATGATGTGTATACCGAGTTTCGGGAGGAAGAGGACATGGGCCCCGGCGGACCCCTCGCCGGCGGGGAGGGACCGTCGACGGAGGCAAGAGGGAGGATTCACGCCGGTTCCGCGGAGGATTGCGCGCGAGACGGCCCGCGCGGGCCCCGCCGCGGCATCGATTCTCGGGAGGACTCCGGGGCCCCAGGAGCAAATGGGCCGGTCGTGTCCACGACGATTGGCGGGGTCATTCTGGCCGGCGGCGAGAGCCGCCGGATGGGCCGGACGAAGGCCCTACTGTCGGTCGGGGGGACGACCCTGATCGAGGCGGTGATCGCCCGCCTGCGCGAGGCCTGTCCGGAGATCCTGATCGTCACCAACACGCCGGAACTCTACCGTCACCTCAGGGTCCGGATGGTGCCCGATGCCCTGCCCGGACGGCAGTCGCTCGTCGGGATCTACACGGGCATCCTCCACACGGGCGGGCCGGCGTTCGTGTGCGCCTGCGACATGCCGTTTCTCCATCCCCCGCTCATCAGGTACCTGGGCTCGCTTGCCGGCGGGGTCGACGCGGTGATCCCCAGGCACGGCGGGGAGTACGAGCCGCTGCACGCCGTGTACACTCCGGCCTGCCTGGACGCCATCCGGCGGTGCGCGCAGCGCCGGGGCCGCAATACGGGATTCCTCAGCGACGTACGGGTGCGGGTGGCCGAGGTGGAGGAGATCCGCCGGTTTGATCCGGACCTTCGCTCCTTCGTGAACGTGAACACCCCGGAGGACTACGCAAGCCTGCAGGAGGCCGCGCCCCGGCCGGCCGGATCGCGGTGATGATCGCGCTGCCGCTTAGGGAGACCCCGCCGCTCGTTTGAGCTCCGCGAGCACGCGCCCGAGCGCGTCGATTTCCCGGCCGTAGGTGGCGAAATCTCCGGCCCGCAGGGCCGCCTGCGCGCGCTCGTAGTGGGCGCTGGCCTCGGCGGCGAGCGCCGCGACGCGCTCACGGGGGACCGCGGGCGCGCCCCCAGACGGCGCCGCGGCGCCGGCGGGTCCGCTCCCCGCCGCAGCCTCGGAGGGCAGGCCGACGAAGATGCGGGCCAGCGCGGCCTCCAGCGTGGGCTCCATCGCGATCCGTGCGCCGTAGGCGACGATCACCCGCTTCAATTCCGGCAGCGCGCTGCCCGAGGCTTGAAGATAGAGGGGCTCGACGTAGAGGAGCGCGTCGGAGACCGGGATGACGAGCAGGTTGCCGCGGATGACCTGGGAGCCCTGCTGGTTCCACAAGGCCAGCTGGCTGGAGATCAACGGATCCTGGTTGATCCGGGCTTCGATCTGCATCGGACCGAACACCGTGCGGTCCTTTGGAAACCGGTAGACGAGCAACCGGCCGTAGTGCGGCATGTCGCTCCGCCCGGCCATCCAGGCCACCATGTTGTCCTTGCCCGCGGGGGTAAACGGGAGAATGAGCGCAAACTCCTCGCCCTGGGCGGGATCCAACCGCAGCGTGACGTAATAGGGCTCCAAGGGCTGGGCGGCGCCGGTGAACAGCTCATTGGGGAATACCCAGAGATCCTCCCGGTTGTAGAAGACCCGCGGATCTTTCATGTGAAACGTGGAGTACACCTGAGCCTGGAGCGTGAACAGGTCTTCGGGATACCGGAGGTGGGAGACGAGCGAAGGCGGAAGCGCCTCCATCGGCCGGAAGAGACCGGGAAAGATCCTGCCGTAGACCTGCACGAGCGGGTCCCGAGGATCCACGACGTAGAGGCGGGTCGTGCCGTCGTAGGCGTCCACAACGGCCTTCACGGAGTTGCGGATGTAGTTGAGCCCCCCCACCGGGCGCGAGTACGGATACCCGCCGCTGGTGGTGTAGGCGTCGACAATCCAGTACAGGCGGCCGTCGGCGAGCACCAGGTATGGATCGTGGTCCAGGGTCAGCATGGAAGCCAGATGGGCGACCCGCTCCATCACCTCGCGGTGAAAGACCACCCGGCTCTCGGCCGTCACATCGTTGCTGAGCAGCAGCTGCGATGCTCCGAACCGGGTCGCAAACGCGAGTTTCGCCAGGGGCGCGGAGAGGGACACCCCGCCGCTCCCCTCGTACGATGTGTATACGTTCTGGTCGCCCCGGGCGTAGTCCAGTTCCTTCGTGTGCGTCTTCACGATCACGTACTGATTGGCGAGCAGGCCATAGTACAACTCCGGCCGCTCGACGCGGAACCCGATGGGACTCTGCGGCGGGATGTCCTTGATATAGAACTCGGGCAGGCCCTCCGCGGTGAGCCGGTTCACCGGGTTCATCACCAGCCCGTAGCCGTGCGTGAACACGAGGTGGTCGTTGACCCACGTTCGCGCCTCGGCGGTGAGCCGTGAGATGTCGAGCTCCCGCGCCGAGAGCATCACCTGCTGCTCCCGCCCGTCGATCTGGTACCGGTCGATGCCCACGCTCGTAAACGTGTAGTACAGCCGCAGCCCCTGCAGCTGCAGGTACGTGCGCAGGAGAGGCCGGTAGTCCCACAGCCGGACGTTATCGAGGACCGCGCGGTTGGCCTGGACGCTCGCCGGGGTCAGGGTCTCGGTGGCGGGGAACGACTGCTCCTGCACCTGATCGAGGTTGTAGGCGTGGAGGGTCGCCTCGATGCTGTTCCGGATATAGGGCGCCTCCCGGTCGAGCTCGTTGGGGGTCACCTCGAACTGCTGGACGGCGGACGGGTAGAGGCTGGTGCCGCCGATCCAGACGACAATCGTCAGGGCCAGGGATCCGATCGCCGGACGCATGGTCCGCAGCCACGCCGAGGACAGCAGCAGCAGGCCGGAGGCCGCCGCGAGCACCATCAGGAGGCGGAGGGCCGGGAGCGTGGCGTGCAGGTCCGCGTACGCCGCGCCGAAGACGGCGCCCCGAGGCGAGAACAAGAGGCCGTAGGCGTCGAGCCAGAACCCCACGGCCCGCAGCAGCAGCAGCGCGCCGCCGAGGGTGGCCAGGTGGATGCGGACTCCCCGCGGGATCGCCCAGACGCCCCGCATCATCAACGGCGCGAGGTCGAGATAATAGCCCGCCGCCGCGATGAGCAGGGCGACGAACGTCCACGCAAACAGCCAATCGTACACCGCCGTGTACGCCGGCAGCGTGAACACGTAGAATCCGATGTCGTGGTGGAAGATCGGGTCCTGAATGCCGAAGGGGACGCGGTGGAGCCAGGCCTGAAACGTCGGCCACGACCCCGCGGCGGCCTGCCCGGCCAGCACGCTCACCACTGCGGCGCCGAACGCCGCCAGAACGCTGGGGCGAAGGCGGATCCCTTGCTGGTAGCCGCGGCCCCCCGAGGGCCGCAGGTCGATGACCCGCGGGATCGGGCGCAGGCGCATGAGCGGGCGGATGTCGAGCCAGAGGATGAGGAACACCGCCACCGCCGCCGCCAGGCCCACGGCGGCCGCCGAGACGATCGGGACCCAGAAGACGGCGCGGTAGCCGACCTCCCCGAACCACAGCCATTCCGTGTACGCGCGGGCGAGCCGCGGCAGCAACAAGAGGAGGAGCACCAGGAGCACGAGCAGCGTCTGACGGAGCCGTGCCAGCGCGGAGATCATGGTACAATATCACCGGACGGCATGATCAGGAGATGAGCACGATGGTCACCCGAGATCAGGTTATTGACGTGCTGAAGACCTGCTTCGATCCCGAGATCCCGGTGAACATCTGGGATCTGGGGCTGATCTACGACATCACGATCGTCGGCGGGGCCGTGAACATCAAGATGACGCTGACCGCCGTGGGATGCTCGCTGGGCCCGCAGCTGGTCAGCGAGATCGAAGCGAAGATCTCCTGCACCGACGGCGTCGAGGACTGCAAAGTCGAGATGGTCTGGAGCCCGCCGTGGTCGCCCGAGCGG
>DATHLI010000161.1:0-5006 GCA_035488355.1 bacterium
CACCGCCGCCAGCGGGGGCGTATCCAGGATCACGTAATCGTACTGCCGGCTCGCCTGCAGCATGAGCTCCGCCAACCGCGGGGATTTCAGCACCTCGTACGGCACCGTCAGGGCCCGGCCGGCCGGCAGGACCGCCAGGCGAAACTGCGGATGCCGCCGGGCCACGCCGTCCAGCGTGAGGGCGGGATCGAACACCAGGTCCACCAGGCCGGGACTCTGAACCGTCAGCCCCAGGCGGTCCCCCAGCGACGGCGTCCGCAGATCGAGGTCGACCATCAGGATACGCGCGTCCGGAGCCTGGGCCAGGACCCCAGCCAGGTTGATCGTGGTCGTCGTCTTCCCGTCGCCTGGTACCGCGCTGGTGACGCCGATCACCTTCTTGGCGGCGTGCGTCCGCTCCAGCGCGTAGCGGAGCGTCCGGTACTGGTCGGCTTCGAACGAGGTGGAGTCGACGAGGCTCACCAGATGCTCATCCATCCTGCGCCACTCGCGCTGATCAACCGCCTTCGAGAGTTGGGTCATGGTCTGCATCACATCCCCCCTCCTCCGGCCAGCAGATTGATCAGCACTCCGCTGGACCGCGCGAAATGGGACAGGGCGCTGATGATGACGGCGACGCCGAGCGCCGCCGCGAGCACGGTCAGGCCGGCCCGCCGGCGGCGGCGGAGAAGATCGGCCGCCGTGGTAATCGGGGGAATGCTCGCCAGCACCGGGACGCTGGTGAATGCCCGCAGGTCATCGACCCCGTGGAACGAGGTATCGGTGATCTCGGCCAGGTGGGCCACCCCCACCGCGGCCCCCATGGAGACCAGCAGGCCGATCAGGCGCAGCAGGGACCGCTTCGGCGCCACCGGCGCCCGCGAAGCGACCGCGGGATCCAGGATGCGGAACTGATCGCCCTGCCTCCGCTGGCCCATGCGCTCCTCCAGCTGTGCGCCTTCGTAGCGCTGGAGCAGCGTCTGGTAGAGCTCGCTCGCGGCCATGTACTCGCGCGTGAGCTGCGAAAGCTCCTGCCCGATGACCGGGGTGTTCTCGATCCGCTGCTGGTAGGCGGCGATCTGACCGCGCAGCCCCTGCTCGTCGCTGCGCAGCGCCGCCAGCTCGGCCTCCACCGCGGGGTCCTTCACCAGCGTCCCCCCGGTCGAGTCCTCCGCGGCCGCGCGCCTCCCCCCATCGGCGGCCAGGTGGCGTTCAACGATGGCGATCTCTTCTTTCACCCGCACGACATCCGGATGCTCGTCCGTGTAGCGCGCGCGCAGGTCGGCGAGCGTCTGGTGGAGCTTGGCAAGCCGCGCCGAGATGGTGTCGCCGGCCACGCCGGGGATCTCCAACCGCTGCCTGGCCAGCATGTCCCGCCGCTGGATGTTCACGATGAGCTGTTGGTTGAGCTGCCCCAGCGCCGCCAGGTTCGCCGCCTGCTGCTCCGGGAGCTCTCCATTGTGGTGCGCCTTGAAGTCGGCGATCCGCTGCTCCTGCCGTTCCAAATCCCGCTGGGCGCTGTCGAGCTGAGCCCGCAGGAATTGGGCCGTCCCGGCCGTCTGCTGCTCGCGAATCTTCGAGTTCTCCTCGACGTAGAGCACCGCGAGGGCGTTGGCGACACGCGCCACCGTATCTGGATCACGCTCCCGATAGCTCAGGCTGAAGGCGATGGTGGCGTCGTCCCCTGTCGGCTGCCGGACCCCTTTGAACTGGAACCGGATATCCCGGCGCATGCGCTCCACCGCCGCGTCCATGCCCGCGGTCCGCCGCAGGTCCGGATAGAGATCGAACCGGGTGATCAGGTCGGAGAGCTGCGAACGGCTCAGGACGTGCTGGATGACGGTGCGGAGCCAGGTCTCCAGTTCACTGACGCGGAGCCAGGCGTCCCCCCCGCTGTCGGCCGCCGCGCCGGCAATGTTCTTGGGTGCCTGCTGGTGCTCCACGAGCACCGTCGCCGAGGACTCGTACACGTTCGGCAGATTCCCCGTCACCCCGACGGTCGCCGAAAGGCCGGCCGCGAGGGTCAGCAGCGCCAGCCACTTGCGCCGGTGCCAAACCGCCCGCGCCCATTCCAGGCCGGAGACCCCGTATCCCGCGTGCGCGTTCTGCATAGTGTTGGACTCCCTTGGACTGCGCCGGATTACCGGCGGCGGCCCCATCCCCGAGGCCGCGAAGTCAGGCCGGGACGACCCATGGCCACCGCGGGCTCACCGGCATCATCCGGCCGACGCCGATGCGCCCGCTCGCCTCTCCTATCTCACAGATTGCCGCGTGTGGCAAGGCTTCGCCCTTTCGGTTTATGCTCTGTCCTCTGGCTGCTCGGCCGGTGCTTCATCCTGGGTGGGCTCCCGCTCTCCAAACCGGATCACCAGACCGGTTCTCTATCCCCTCAGAGCCGCTTTGGCCCCCTTGGCGCGGTGATCACGGCTAGAAGATAAGCGCACAGGTCTGCGGTCGGAACCAGGTGAACGCCTGATCCACACCAGGGAAAACCCTGCATTCGTGGCTCCTTCAAACCGCCCCTATGGGCGAACGGACGTCTGGGAGCCCGGCAGGGCGGCCATTGTCATGGAGCCTCCGAACGACCCTCGCCAGGCGATCGCTCGCCCGCCGGAGTAGCAACCCTGCCTCAAACCATGCCTCGTACTCCGGGCGAGATTCCTGCGCCATCCGCGATGCCTCGAGCTGCAGTCTTCGTCCTTCCTCATCCAGCCGGCTCATCTCGGCTGACAGCGCAGGTTCGAGATCCAGTACCCTCAGGGCTTCGGTCCCCTCCAACACGCAGGTCCGCCCGGCTTCGACCTCCGCATCGTCTATTGCCTCAACACTTTGTGCGCGCGGCAACGCGACCCCCCGTCGCACCAAGATGGCGAGGGCCCCCACCCCAACCGGACCTTCTCTAGTGCCTTTGTACCCGGGACCGGCTCCACGCCTTTTGCGGGGTGAGGGCCCTCATGTCAACCCGGGACTCACTGCGCCACCAACGATAGAGACCGAGGACCTGAATCGGAATCGGGTGAAATCTCGACTCTTACCGGGGGAAAACCTTCAAACTCGTTCAGTGCGAAAACGCCTGGCGCGGCTGGTAGTCAGACGTCGCCTGCACCGTTACCTGAGCGCGACATGATGACATCACGCGGGGCCTCGCCCCGAACCGGCTCCCTGATCGCGATCTCGATGGCGTCTTCCGTGGGCCGCTTCCTCGCTCCAGGCCGCTGCTTCGGCTCAGGCTCGCCGGGCTGCGGGCTCACAACGATCTCCACGTCTCGACGTCCTTCGAACGCCTTGGCCAGGAGGGGCGCGAGGTACGCGCGGGAGCTGGGGACCAGGACACGAACGCTCCTGTGACCGCTGCCCGAGCCCCCGGCGGCAGCCTCGGCCTCTAAAGTCACGAAGGAGATCGCCGGCGGCTCCATCGCCCCGCCCATTTCTCAGTCCCTACGCGGAATTGGTCGCGGCCGTAGTGGGATGAGGATCAGGCGGCCTGCGAAGGCCCAAGCGCCTTGCGTTGTGCGAGGGCATGCAGCACCACGTTCAAGCATTCGACGACCTGGGCCTTTCCAAACCACAACTCCTCAGTCGTGAGCAGGTCGGCCGCCTCGTCCCTCATGGGCCTCCCCGTGCTCAGGCTGTAGCGCAGCATGTAGTCGAACGCGGCTGTTTCCTCAATCCGGAGGCGCCGCATCAGCATCCTCTTCGCCCGCTCCACCGCAATCCTGGTACGAAGCGCCTGCTGCAGATTCCCATCTTGCTCGCAGAGGATCCCGAGCTCACGGTAGCGGGTCAGCGCCGTGCCGATGGTGGCTCCCAGCGATCCGGCATCGACCGGCCACGTCAGATAGGCCAGGACCCCGGCATCCTGTGCCCGCCGGACGAGGTCCGCGGCGCCGTAGCCGGTGAGCAGGATGGATGGAATGGCCTGCTTGGCGAGGATCGCCCGCGCCGCCTCGATCCCGTCATTGGGAGGAAGGTGCAGGTCCAGCACCATGAGATCCGGCTGCAGCTCGCGGGCGTTTGCGACCGCCGTCCGGCCGTCCCTGGCGATGCCGAGGACGCGGTGGCCGAGGCCCTCGAGCTGCGCGGCGAGGCGCGCCCGGATCATGTCCTTTTCCTCGGCGATCAGGACGCCCAACGACCGCACAATTGCCCCTCCCATCGACTGAATAAAGTACCTCTAACGAATATTAGCGGTCCCGCAAGAGAGTCATCAATCCGGAGGAAGCCGGGGCGGTAAGATGGAAAACTCCTGAAAAACCCGGGAAATCCCTGTCGGAGATGCTGCCGATGCATTTAGGAGATTTAAGCAAGGTTGCAACGAAGTTCGGGGAGTCCCGGCGAATCGCCGGATTCACCCCTAGGCGGACCCTGGGAACGGTCGTCAGACGGGCTTCCCGGATTGTTCGTCTTTTGGCCTTCGCCGCGTCCCTTTCCGGCTCGAGGCTCTCCGCGGCTCCGCCGCCGTCGCCGGCCGCTGGTCTGCCGGCGCCGGCCGTTCGCGGGACCTTCCCCCTCCGATCTTGGGGTCGACGACGACCTCGACGTTCTGCTGCCCTTCGAAGGCCTTCCCGAGAAGGTCCGCGAGGTAGGCGTAAGCGCGGTGAACGGTAATGTGGATTTTTTGTTTTCCGCCCGGAGGCCGCTCCTCTCCGGTGAGAAGTTTCACGCGCAACAATTCCATCAGCGTCCCAACATACGTCGGCATCCCAACCCGACTCGCAGGCTTGTACGGGATATATTAGAAGGGCTGAGGTGAGAAGCAATCCGGAAGACCCTGCGGAGAACAATCCCTAGGGGTGTGACCCGGCGACCGCGCGCGCGGCAGCGGCGACACCCGAATACTTGGCGTCGCCGGACGTACAGGTGTTAACCGGTCAGAGGCGGACCAGACCCTGCCGGATGGCGTAGCGGACCAGCCCGGCCGTGTCGTGGATGCCGAGCTTGGTCATCAATCGAGTCCGGTGCGAATCGGCGGTCTTCACGCTGATCCCCAGCGCCTGCGCCACTTCCTTCGTCGTCTTCCCCTCCGC
>DATHLI010000162.1:0-7809 GCA_035488355.1 bacterium
GGGGCGCCCTCAGGCACGGTGGAACGCCGCCCAAAGGCGCCGCCAGCCCTCCCGTTCAGCCGGCGTAAACGGCCAGTAGGACGCCACGCGGTCGACCAGGCCTTCGTAGCGGACGCGCAGCGTTCGTCCGATCTCCTCGTACGAGCCGCGCACCACCACGGCATCGACCACCGCCTCAGGCAGCTGCGCGGCGAGGTCGTCGATCCGCCGCTCCCGCACCAGCCGGTGCAGCCGGTCGGCGGCATCCCCATGGCCGAGCACGTCCAGAAGCGGCCGGTAGGAGGGGGTGGAGCCGTAAAACGCCATCCTCGCCCGCGCGCGCGCCACGGCCGCGTCCACCTCGGCCGGGGTGTCGCCCGCTGCGATGAACACCGGCGCGTACAGTTGCACGTCGCCGCGGGTCCGCCCCGAGCGCGCGAGCCCGGTGGCGATGTTGGGGAGGACCCACTCCCGGAGGTACTTCACCGAGTGCAGCGGGTGCACCACAAACCCGTCGGCGACCTCTCCGGCCAGCTGACACAGCAGACGGTTCACCCCGGCGATGAAGATCGGGATCCGCGGGCGGGGGTTGGGCCCCGGGTTGAAGAACGGCGCCATCAGGTTGATCCGGTAGTAGGCGCCCTCGACCCGCAGCGGCGCCCCCTCCTGCCACGCGCGCCAGACCGCGCGCAGCACCTGGATGTATTCGCGCAGCTTGGGCACCGGCGGATCCCAGGGCATCCCCAGTCGCCGCTCGATGTGCGCCTTCACCTGCGTGCCGAGCCCGAGGATGAACCGCCCGCCCGAGAGCCGCGCCAGGTCCCAGGCCGACTGCGCGGCCAGCATCGGGCTGCGGGCGAACGCCACGGCCACGCCGGTGGCGAGCTGCAGCCGCGTCGTGTGCAGGGCGGCCGCCGTGAGTGCGATGAAGGGATTGTGCTTGGTCTCGTTGACCCACATCGCCTCGAAGCCGATCTCTTCGGCGGCGCGGGCCACCCCGGGAACCTCTTCCAAGGCGTCCATCGCGAGCGCGCAGTCCAGCTTCACGCGGGGATCACGCGCCGGCGGCGACCGCGGTCCGCCACCCGGGGAGGTCCCGGATCAGCCGCAGGACCGGCCGGCGCGTCAGCGCCAACTCATCACCCACACCTCGGTGGCTTTGGGCACGGCACCCCGCTCGACCGTCGCCACATGGCCGGCCTGCCTGCTGCCCCGGGCCGCGGCGAGGAAGGGATCCACCGCGCCGATCGGCCACCCCGCGTTCACCTCGGTCTTGTAATGCATGGGAATCACAATCCCCGGGCGCAGGCGGGCCACGACGTCGTGGGCCTGCGTGGCGTCGATGGTGTAGTGACCGCCGATCGGCACCATCAGCACATCGGGACGGCCGATCGCTTTGACCGCCGCGTCGTCGAGCGGGTGCCCGAGATCGCCGAGATGGACCGCCCGCAGTCCCTCCGCGTCAATGACAAACACCGTGTTCCGGCCGCGCTCTTTCCCCTGCGTGGCATCGTGGTAGGTTGGCACGGAGGCGATCGACACGCCGTCGACCTGCTCCTTGACGGTCCGCCACTGGCCGTCGGCCAGGCCGCGAATGACCTTCGGAGTGCCGGCTGCCATCCCCACGTTGCTGTGATCACCGTGCTCGTGGCTGACCAGGACGGCCGTGGGGCTGACCGTAGGCATCGGGTATCCTACCTTCGCATCGAACGGGTCGATCAGGATCCTGGTGGATCCGCTCTCTAGAAAAAACGTCGCATGCCCAAGATATGTGATCTTCATTCGGTGCGCCTCCTTACCCCCCACTGCCGGTTCGACCCCCGACGTTCACCTCTCCTTTCGCCCGAGCGCCGCCCGGAGCCGGCCGTCGCGAAAGAACACTCCTCCCCAGACGAGGGCGCCCATGATGATCGGGAACACCGTCTCGAAGAACGAGTGCCCGACGCGCAGCTGACTGGCCACGGCGCCGCCAAGGTAGCCTGTCAGAAGAATCGCCCCGAGCAGCGACGTGCGCGGGATCACATAGAGGGCCACGCAGACGAGCTCGAGGATCCCGATCCCAACGGCGAGGTCCAGAGGATAGCCGAGCTGAGCGAACGCGACCGCGACGGGCGCGGGCTTCGCGAGATGTAGGGCGGCATCGAAAAGCATGAACAATACGGCCAGGGTGCTGAGAATCCGCCCGGCCCACAGCATCGTCTTCGAGACCGGAACCGTTTGCGCAGCCGATGGCATCGCCGCCTCCCCCTCTTGAGCCAGTGTGCTGTAACGACCGATAGTCGTATGCCCATCCCGAAAATCGACCCTGGAGCCACGTGTTCATTGCGCGCGAGTTGATTCGTTGGCCCGAAGCCGCGTTCGCGCTCCGATCGGGCCTGGTTCGGGCGTCCGAGCGAGCCTAAGTGCAAAAAACAACGTCCCAGCGACTCCGTGGGCGGTCATTGGCCTGGATTGATATTAGCGTACGTATGTTCGTTCTTTTGCCGTTTCATTATACGCACAAATGTTCGATATAATAGGTTCTGTAGGAATCGGGCACGAGGCCGGTTCCGGAGGGGGTCGGACGGGATGGCGCAGCGGAAGCTGACCGGACGTCAACGGCAGATCCTCGATTACCTGGTACACGAGGTCAGGGACAAAGGGTACGCGCCCTCGGTGCGGGAGATCGGCGTGGCGTTGGGCCTCCGTTCTCCTTCGACCGTCCATCAGCACTTGATGGCGCTCGAAAACAAGGGCTGCATCAAACGCCACGGGGATCGGATGCGGGCGCTCGAGGTCATGGACAAATCCCTCGTGCAGCAGGGCGACGGTGTGGTCCTGCCCCTGGTCGGAAAGGTATCGGCGGGTCAGCCCGCGCTGGCCGAACAACACGTGGACGAGTACGTCGGGGTTCCACCCAGCCTCTTCGGGGACGTGCGCGGCTGCTTCCTCCTCCGCGTCCGCGGCGACAGCATGGTCGGCGCGGGCATTCTCGCCGGCGACCTCGTCATCGTGCGCCCTCAGAGCCACGCGGCAGTCCGGGACATCGTGGTCGCGCTGGTCGGAGAGGACGCAACGGTCAAGCGGCTCGCGGCGGCCGGGGAAACGCCGGTGCTCCTGCCCGAGAACCCCGCGTATCAGCCGATCCGCGACGAGTTCCAGGTCATCGGCCGGGTGATGGGGGTCCTTCGTCAATACCAGGAGGTGCGCACGTGGATGTAGCCACATCGCTGCTGGGGCATGCGCGCCCGGCGCGCCTTCTGCCCACGCGCCTCGTGATGCCGGCGCCCGCGCATCCTGGACGCCGGCTGCGGCCAAGACCGTCTGGCCCGAGCCGCCGGAGCAGCCGGGTCGCGCGCCGCGGCGCTCGCCGGGCCGGACCGGACCGGTTCCACTCCTCGGCCGCCCGCCTGGGCTTCGAGCCGTGGAGCACGACGGGGAGCGGCGTTCCCATCGACGGCAAGAGGCTGTGGGAGAAGTTGGGGGATGACCGCGACCTGATCGGCGTGAAGATCGCGCTGCTGGCGGCTCTCCTGATCCTCACGGCCGTGCTGGAGTGGGTGGCGTAAGCCGATGCGCCTCATGACCCTCCACGCCTACGTCGGCGCCGCGGAGCACAACGGCGGCCGGACGCGCATGGGGGTGGTGTTCGCGGACGCCCAAGGCCGGACGCTGCGGAAGATCGGCCGCACCCTGCCGGGCGCGACGACCACGAGCCTCGCGGTCTTTCGGGGGATCGTCTTCGCGCTCTGGAACTCGCGCCGGCTGGGGGCCCGCCGCGTCGTCGTGCACTGTCCCGACCCCGACGTCGCAGCGCAGATCAACGGCGATCGAGAGGTCGACGAAGAGTTCGTGGGCCCGTACCTCGAGGTGCGCGCGCTCCTCCACGCCTACCGCGCGGCCCGGATCGAACCCGGCCCGGCGCCGGAGAACGAGATGTTCTGGCAGCGGATGGCGCAGTCGCTCGCGGACGCCACGCTCGATCACGACGTGGATGAGACGGTCGAGGACCTGCCGCTGTGGTCGGGGCTGATGGAGGAACGCTCGACCGCCTGACGGGGTTTCCGCACGAGCGCCGCCTCGAGAAAGGAACGCGCCAATTCGCCTCCGAATCCCTCAAAGCCCATTTACCCGATCTCATGATCGCCTTGCGAGATGAGCCAAGAGGATCCCCGTTCCATCCTTGCCGATGGCGAAACGAAGCTGGCCGCCGGTGACTTGGACGGCGCGCTCCAGGCATTCGAGCGGGCTGTGGCGGCGGCCCCGCGATCAGCGGTGGCCCGCAGCAAGCTCGGCCTCGCCTATGTCCACAAGCAGCGATGGGACGACGCGGCCGCGGAGTTCACGCGCGCCATCCAGCTCGATCCGACTTATGCTCCGGCATACAGCAACCTCGGAAACGTGTACCGCGAGCGCGGGCAGATCGACCAGGCGATCGCGCAGTACCAGAAGGCCATTAGCATGGATCCCGACTACTGGATCGCTCACCAGAACCTGGGCGTCGTGTACAAGCAGCAGGGGCGCGTCGGGGAAGCGGTGCGCGAGTTCAAGGCCGCCACGCGGCTGTCGCTGCGCTCGCCCGGCGCCGGCGAAGGAGGGCCGGCACGGACCGGGGGACGCCGGGTCGGGTGCCTCGGCTCGGGAGGCATGATGCTCGTGGGGCTCCTTGCCCTCGGCTCGCTCCTCAGGCGCTAGCAACGCTCAGGGGGGTGTGGCCCGCGAAAAAGAAGGGAATAAACGCTGAAAGGGCGCGGTTCCGGAGAATAGCGGTTGGAGTCTAGAATGGCAATGGGAGGAGTCTTTCGATGGCAGGGACGACGCCGGCGGTAACCGAACAGGCGTTTGATAGCGAGGTGTTGAAGTCACCCATCCCGGTACTGGTCGACTTTTGGGCGACGTGGTGCGGGCCGTGCAAGATGATTGCGCCGATCGTCGAGGCGCTTGCGGGTGAGTATACGGGCAAGCTCAAGGTCGTCAAGCTCGATGTGGACGAAAACGGGGGAGTGGCTGCGAAGTACAACGTGATGAGCATCCCCACCCTCGGGATCTTCAGCAAGGGCGAGCTCGTTGAACGTATCGTTGGCTACATGCCCAAGGAGCAGCTCAAGAAGCGCATCGACGCCGCGCTGGCGACACGGGTCTAGGCCGGCGGGTGAATCGGCGCGAAGGACAGGCGACACCATGAGGAGAGACGAACAGGTGACGACAGGCTCGTCGACATCGGAAAAGATCCGGCGGATCGCGGAGCGCCGTCAGGCACTCTGGAGCAAGGCTCCGGGGCTCACGGTCGCTGAAAAGGCCGAGATCAGCCGGCTGACTTCCGAGCTCGAATCGCTGTGGGAGCAGCATCGGGCCGCGCTGGCAGGACAGCGTTGGGGCGCCGGCCGCCGCGCCGCAAGCGACGCGTCAGCCAGAAACAGCACGGCCGCGTAGCGCTTCTTAAACAGCGCGACAGCGCGCATCGCCAATGCCCCGGGAGGCACCGATCCCGGGGCATTGGTGTAGCCGCCCACCGAACCACAAGAGGGGGCCTCAGGGACGGTCACTTAAGTTAACAGTATCATTGATAAGTATATTGACATCATAGAATGGAACTTGTATGCTATGGCCAGAGTTAGATTGAGACGTGCGACGGGCACGGATCGAGCGCCCGCCGCGCGGGCCGGCTAAAGGCCGGGGGGCCGGGTCGGGCCCCAGGGGTTGAGCGGTGAAGAAGCTGGAACCGGATACACCGGTCTACGTGATCAGCGTGGCGGCCGACCTGATCGGGGTGCACCCCCGCACGCTCCGCATCTACGAAGAGCGGGGGCTGCTGTCACCGGTCCGGCGCCGGCGCATCCGGCTGTACTCGCAGCGGGATATCAAGCGGGTGCGGTTGATCCGGTTCCTGACCGAGGAACGGGGCCTCAACCTCGCCGGCGTGCGGATGCTCCTCGAAATCCAGGAGCACTACCACGAGGAGCTCACGTGGGTCTTCGACGAGGGGGAAGGTGACCCCGCAGCCACGGCTGACGGAGAGCACGAACCGCTACACCAGGAAAGACCAAGCAAGCCAAACAAGAAAGGAGGACGAGGACGATGAATATCATTCGATGGACCCCATTCGATGGAGTTGGGACTCTCGAGCGGTCTATGGACCGCATGCTCGACGAGTTCCTCACCCGGCGCCCCGGGCATGACCGGGCGGCGCCGGAGCGGGAGCCCGCGGTCGAGATGTTCGAGACGGAGCAGGATGTCGTCGTGCGGGCGGAGATGCCCAACGTCGATCCCAAGAACGTGGACGTCACGGTAACCGACGGGGCGATCACGCTCCGGGGCCAAACGAAGCACGAAGAGGAGCAGAAGGGCCGGAACTACTACCGGCGGGAGCTCCGCGCCGGCTCATTCACCCGCACGCTGCCGCTGCCGACCGAGGTGAAGAGCGCCGAGGCGAAGGCGACCTACAAGGACGGCGTGCTCGAAGTGAAGATCCCGAAGTCGGAGCGGGTCCGGCCGACATCGGTCAAGGTGCAGGTCGACTAACGTAGATTGGGTAGGGGAGCCGCGCTCCCCAGGAGGCGGGCCGGCGCTTGGTGGACCCGGGCGCCGGCCGGTCTCCAGACGCGGCGCGGGGCCTACGGCGCAGGCCACAACGCGCGCCGCCGGGAGGAAGAGACAATGCCAAAGGTTGTAGGAATCGATCTCGGAACGACCAACTCAGTGATCGCGGTGATGATCGGCGGCGAGCCGACGGTCATCCCGAACTCCGAAGGGAGCCGGCTCACGCCCTCCGTGGTGGGCTTTACGAAGACCGGGGAGCGGCTGGTCGGCCAGATGGCCCGGCGGCAGGCGATCCTCAACCCCGAGAACACCGTGTACTCCATCAAGCGGTTCATGGGACGGCGCCTGAACGAGGTGGAGAGCGAGCGGAAGATCGTCTCCTACAAGGTGGAGGAGGGCAAGAACGGCACGGCGGTCGTCAACATCCCCGCCGCCGGCAAGACCTTCTCGCCTGAGGAGATCTCCGCGATGATCCTCCAGAAGCTGAAGACCGACGCGGAAGCGTACCTCGGGGAAAAGGTCGAGCAGGCCGTGATCACGGTCCCGGCCTACTTCAACGACGCCCAGCGCACCGCGACGCGCAACGCCGGCGAGATCGCCGGGCTGAAGGTGCTGCGGATCATCAACGAGCCGACGGCGTCCGCCCTGGCCTACGGCCGCCAGCTGGAGCAGAAACACGCCAAGACGATCCTCGTGTTCGACCTCGGCGGGGGCACGTTCGACGTGTCGATCCTCGAGATCGGCGAGGGCGTCTACGAGGTCAAGTCCACCAACGGCGACACGCACCTCGGCGGCGACGACTTCGACGAGCGGATCGTCAACTGGCTCGCCGACGAGTTCAAGAAGCAGCAGGGGATCGACCTGCGCCAGGACCGGCAGGCGCTGCAGCGGCTGCGCGAGGCGGCGGAGCGCGCCAAGATCGAATTGAGCACCGTCGTCCAGACATCGATCAATCTGCCGTTCATCACGGCGGACGCGACCGGTCCGAAGCACCTGGATGTGGTCCTCACCCGGGCGAAGTTCGACGAGCTCACCGCCGATCTGGTGGAGCGGTGCATCGGCCCGTTCAAGCAGGCGCTGTCCGATGCGAAGCTGACCGAGAAGGACCTCGATGAGGTCATCCTGGTCGGCGGCGCCACGCGCATGCCGAGCGTGCAGGAACTGGTGCGGCGGCTGACCGGCAAGGAGCCGAACAAGGAGGTGCACCCGGACGAGGTCGTGGCCGTGGGGGCGGCGATCCAGGCCGGCGTGCTGGCCGGCGAGGTCCGCGAGGTCGTCCTCCTCGACGTCACGCCGCTCTCGCTCGGGATC
>DATHLI010000163.1:0-3839 GCA_035488355.1 bacterium
CCGACCTCCTGCTGCAGCGTGCGCAGCTCCTGGAACCTCGCCATCGCGATCTCGATCGCCGGGATGAGCTCGGCTTCCCGGACGGGCTTGACGAGGTAGGCGAGCACCCCGGCTTCCTGGGCCCGCTGCACGAGATCGCGCTCGCTCCAGGCGGTGAGCAGGATGATCGGCCGCGGGGCCCGGGTCATGATCGTGGACGCCGCGGCGATGCCGTCGAGCCCGGGCATCTTGATATCCATGAAGATGAGGTCGGGGGTGGTCTTCCCCGCGAGCGTCACCGCCTGCTCGCCGTCCGAGGCCTCGCCGACGACCTTGTACCCGTGCTCCTCGAGCATCGTGCGGAGGCCCATGCGGATCACGGTCTCGTCATCCGCGATGAGGATGCGCATCGCGTCGGCCATGGGTCAGCTCCCGGCCGGCCGCGGCATCGTGATCACGGCGCGCACCCCGCGGGCGGTGGTCAGGGAGAACTGGCCCTTGAGGTCGTCCCGGACGAGGCTCTGGACGATCTGCAGGCCGAGATCGGCGGAGCGGCTCGGAGAGAAGCCCTCCGGCAGCCCCACGCCGTCGTCGCGTACGTCCACCCGGATCGCGTCCGGGCTCTGGGTCAGCGTGATCACCACCCGCCCGGCGGACCGGCCGGGGAAGGCGTGCTCCAAGGCGTTCTGCAGCAGCTCGTTGACCACCAGGGCCAGCGACGTGGCCTGCTGGCTCGGCAGGCTGAGGTCGTCTCCTTCCACCCGCGCGTCGAGGGCGAAGTGCGGCGGCGCCATGGTTTGCGTGACGGTTTGCACCACCCGCTCGAGCATCGTGCGCACCGTGACCTGGCGCAGGCCCTCCGCCGCCAGGATCTCGTGCACGGTCGCGATGCTGAGGATCCGGTTGATGGTCTCCGTGAGCACTTCCCGGCCCGACACCTCGCGGCCCTCGCGCATCTGCAGCCGCAGGAGCATCGCGATCATCTGGAGGTTGTTCTTGACGCGGTGGTGCATCTCGCGCACCATCGCCGATTTCACGACCAGCCCGGCGTTCTCGATCGCGAGCGCGGTCTGGTTGGCCAGGGTCTGCAGCAGGTTGACCTCCGCCTGCGTGAACGCGTGGGGGCGGTCGGTGTAGCAGCTCACGACCCCCAGCGTGCGCTCGCGCACCCGCAGGGGCACGGCGAGCGCCGACCGGACGTGGGGAGCGTAGACGCCTCCGGGCAGTTCGTACGCGTGGAACCGGGGGTCGGTCGCGAGGTCGGGGCTCATCACCGGCTGGCCCGACGCCGCGGCGAGCCCCGGGATGCCCTGGCCCTCGCGCAGCGCCTGCCGGATTCGGGGCTTGGGGCCTTCGGGGTGCGACGCCGCGGGGACGAGCTCGCCTCCGTCGAGCAGCATCAGGGTGCAGAGGGGGGCGTCGAAGACGCGGGCCGCCATCTCCACGAGCAGGCGGAGGATCTGCTCGAGATAGAGCGGGGACGTCAGGGTCTCGCTGACCTCGGCGAGGGTGCTGAGCTCCATGATCTGACGCCGCATGTTGTCGTAGAGCCGGGCTTTCTCGAGCGCCCCGCTCGCCAGGTCGGCGATGATGCTGAGCAGCTCCACTTCGTCCTCGGCATACTCGTGGGTGCCGGTGGTCTGCACGTTGATGGCGCCGAGGACCTTGCCCCCGGTCGCGAGCGGGACGGCGAGGAGGGATTGGAACAGCGTCTCCTGGGTCTCCGGCAGGTACTTGAAGCGAGGGTCCGATGCCGCGTTGGTCGACGCCACGGCCTGCCGCGACTGCGCCGCCCAGCCGGTCAGCCCCTCGCCCTGCCGGAGGCGCGCGCGCCCGACCGCCTCCTGGGCAAGGCCGGTGGTGGCCTTCAACACCAGGTACTCCCCTGGGGTGTCCAGGAGGTAGATCGAGCAGCTGTCCACCCGCATGACCTCGGCCGTCTTGCGGGTGATCAGGGTGAGCGTGGAGTCGAGGTCGGTCGCTTCGCTGATCGTCCGGCTGATCTCGCGCAGCGCCGAGATCTCCGCCGCCTTTCGGGCGAGCTGGTCCCGCGCGTCGCTCTCCCGGGCCGGCGAGGAGCGCGGAATCTGGGAGCGAGGCGCGGCCGTCACCGCTTTCCCCCGGTGGGCACCTTTGGATCGTCCGCTCGGGAAGAAGGCATGCGGGAGGCCGCTTCGATGTCCTGGCGGGCCACCGAGGGCCGGCGGTTCATCGCCACGGCCCCGGCCATCAGCAGGAGCGCCACGATCACGATGACGGCGCGCACCCCTGACCCCAGCGGGGCAATGGCCACCGGCGCCACGAGGAGGCTGACGAGGTTCATCACTTTGATCAGCGGATTGAGGGCCGGACCCGCGGTGTCCTTGAGGGGGTCCCCCACCGTGTCGCCGATCACTCCCGCTTTGTGAAACTCGGTCCCCTTCCCGCCCAGGAACCCGTCCTCGATCTTCTTCTTGGCATTGTCCCACGCCCCGCCGGTATTGGCCATGAACACCGCGAGCAGCTGTCCGGTGAGGATCGCGCCGGCGAGGAACCCTCCGAGGGGCGCCACCCCCAGGCCGAACCCCACCAGAATGGGCGCGGCGAGGGCGATGACGGCCGGCGAGAGCAGCTCGCGCTGGGCCGCCCGCGTCACGATATCGACCGTGCGGTCGTACTCGGGTTTCGCCGTGCCTTCCATGATCCCGGGGATCTCGCGGAACTGCCGGCGGACCTCTTCGACGACCTCGAACGCGGACCGGCCCACCGCCCGGATCAAGAACGCCGAGACGAGGAAGGGGACCGCCCCGCCGATGAGGAGGCCGATGAAGATGAGGGGCAGGTTCACCTGGATCCCGACGCGGTCGAGCCCCACGGCCCCTCCGGCCGCCAGCGCCTGACGCAGGCTCTCGACCGAGGTGAGCAAATGCGCCTGGTCGACAAACGACCGGAACAGGGCGGTCGCCGCGATGACGGCCGTGGCGATGGCGAACCCCTTCGTCAGCGCCTTGGTGGTGTTGCCGGCCTGATCCAGCTGCGCGACCACCCGGGTCGCCATCTCCCTGGCGCTCCGCGGCTGCAGCGCCGCGGCGGCCATCTCCACGATGCCGTTGGCGTTGTCGACGATCGGCCCGAACGTGTCCATCGCCAGGATGTATCCGGTGACGCTCAGCAGCCCGAGTCCGGCCAGCGCGACCCCGTACCCGGCGAGCGCGAGATCGCCCTGGAAGATCGTGAACGACGCCAGGATGGTGGCCGCGACCGCGAGGACCGCCCAGACGGACGACTCCAGGCCAAACCCCAGGCCCGACAGCAGGAACGTCGCCGGCCCGGTCTTCGTCGAGTACGCCATCTCGGTCACGGGCCGGAGGTTCGGGTTCGTGAACTGGTCCGTGAGCCACTTGATGACGAGCGCCAGCAGCAGGCCGGTGAAGGTCGCGAGCGAGAACCGCCAGTCCGGCGCGCCGGTGGCGGGATTGGTCAGGTACACCGCGTTGACGGCGACAAACCCGACGACGGCCGCGCCGGAGGAGATCCACAATCCCGTGTTGATGGGCCGCATCGGATCGCCGATCTCCTCACCCCTGGCCCGGACGAACCGGGTGCCGAGGATCGAGGCGAACACGCCGATCCCCTGGACCAGCAGCGGGAAGAGGATCAGCTTCAGCGCGAACGCCGAGGCGTGACTGCCGTAGAGGACGTGGAACTGCGGGTCGAGCAGCGTGCCGGCGCCCAGGATAATCGCCGCCACCAGCGTGACCTCGAACGACTCGAAGACGTCCGCGGCCATCCCCGCGCAGTCCCCGACGTTGTCGCCGACGTTGTCGGCGATCGTCGCCGCGTTCCGGGGGTCGTCCTCGGGGATCCCCACCTCGACCTTG
>DATHLI010000164.1:0-2562 GCA_035488355.1 bacterium
TCACGCGGAAGCGGCCCCACGTCCTTGTCGGCCTTGTCGGGCTTGTCCGTTTTGTCGGCCGGAGCCTCCCGGCCGCCTGGGGCGGCGCCGCCCTGGGCCGCGGACGCGGCAGGCCGGCTGATCCCGAGTTTCTCCCGGAGGGTCGCTTCAATCTCGCGCCCGAGCTCCGGGTTGGTCTCGAGAAAATCTCGCGCGTTGTCGCGGCCCTGACCGAGGCGCATCTCCTTGTAGGCAAACCAGGTGCCCGTCCGGGTCACCAGGTTCTGGGCCACCGCCAGATCGAGCAGGCTCCCCGCCTTGCTGATCCCCTTCGGGAAGATGATGTCCATCTCCGCGTCCCGGAACGGCGAGGCCAGTTTGTTCTTCACCACCTTGACCCGGACCCGCTGGCCCAGCACCTGGTCGCCGGATTTGATCGACTCGGTGCGGCGGATCTCCATGCGCACGGAGGCGTAGAACTTGAGCGCGCGGCCGCCGGTGGTGGTCTCGGGGGAGTTATGGACGACGACGCCGTCGGCTAGATAGGTGTGATTCCCTTCGACCTCAAGATCGTAACGGTGCGTGGAAGCCATGGGAGGCTTCTTGTAAATCTTTGTGATTCTCGCCGGCACCGCACGCAGGTAGGAGCGGACGGCCAACCGCGTGCCATTCAAGTGGGCGTCGCTGAGATCTGGCTGCCAGTTGAAGCGTCCCCGCAAGTGGGGGTGCAGCTTGTATTCGATGGCGGTATGGACATACGGCGCGATCAACTCATGAAGGCGCGCCGTTTGCTCAGAGTTAAAGGAGAATTTGCGTCCGTCGTCCCTGGGGCGGCCCACTCCGAGGCGTTCGAACAGCGCCGCCACCCGTCCTCGGGCGTCACCGGTTAGCGACTTGTTGGCAAGCGATGCCTTTCCATGGCCCCAACGGTCGAAGTGGCCAGCGAAAGTCCCATCATCGGCGTACCATACCGCCACTCCCCTGGCATCGAGCCGATCAAGCGCAGACGCCGGGGCGGCTCGTTCCCCATTCGTTCCGTACAAACTCACCCGCAGATCCTCAAGCATCGGGAAAGCGATTGTGTCGAATCCAAATCCCTTACCAGCTTTGCCAAAGGCAAGGGAAAAGGGCTCGAGCATCCGATGCTTCCAACGAGCATACTCCACCTGATTCTCGCCGTGGCCGACACGGAACCGCGCCGCGTTTGCTCCGGCCCTTCGAAGCGACCCGTCTCCCAAGCCGCCTCCCAAAAGCACCTGAAGTTGATCGTCTGTCGCCCGATAGTCTTTGACGACTGCCAGCACTTCGTCGCCCTCGCGCAACTGACCGGCCGGAACCTCCCCTCGTGGAGTAAAGATCAGATGGTTGGGAGTCACCGCAAAGCGGCGGCGCCCGGGCCGCCCCGAGTAGCCTCCCTCAACCACAAATTGAAGGAAGTGATCGGTCCGGCCGTTGTCGAACCAGTTCACCACCCGGCGCGGCTGAACGCTTCCCGTGGCTGGGTCGTAGCTCAATACTTGCACGGGCAGTCGCTGGTTGACGATCTTACCAATCATTTCCGTACGCCCGTCCGCCAGCATCACACGAGCGTGGTAGTGGAGGCAGCCAAAGAGCACGCCTATCTTCTCCCGAATTTGGTTGATGAAGACCACCGTGGTGCGCGACTTGCTGATCGCCCCCACGAGCTTGCGCAACGCCTGGGACATCAGCCGCGCCTGGAGGCCGACGTGCGCATCGCCCATCTCGCCTTCCAGTTCGGCGCGCGGGACCAGGGCCGCCACGGAATCCACCACGATGATATCGAGCGCGCCGGACCGCACCAGCATCTCGGCGATCTCCAGCGCCTGCTCTCCGGAGTCGGGCTGGGAGATCAGCATGTTGTCGATATCGACGCCGACGTTGCGGGCGTACTCCGGGTTGAGGGCATGCTCGGCGTCGATGAACGCGGCCACCCCGCCCTCCCGCTGCGCTTCGGCGATGATGTGATAGCCGAGGGTGGTCTTCCCGGACGACTCCGGGCCGTAGATCTCCACCACCCGGCCGCGGGGCACCCCCCCGACCCCCAGCGCCACGTCGAGCTGGATCGCCCCTGTGGGGATGACGTCCACCTGCAACCTGGCCTGGTGTTCTCCGAGCTTCATGATGGAGCCCTTGCCGAACTGCTTTTCAATCTGCGTGAGAGCGAGATCCAGGCTGCGCTGCCGCTCGTTCATCGTCGCTCCTCCCGGGCGTTCCCCCGGCTTACTCGTGGTGGCTCTGCGCCTAATTCATTGGCGCTCAGCATACCAAACATACGTTCGCGTGTCAATCAACCCAGAGAATCAGCCCACTTCACCGAGCCTGACTTCCTCGACCTGGCTGTAGATCGAGCCAGAGGGGTCAAGAGTGCTCTCCATGACAAGCAGCGCCTCAACGGCCTGGGTCCCCACCGGCACCCCGCCCAGCTCCTGGAGGATCGCCGTCAGATCGGGCGCGGGCCCCGATCGCCTGACCCTGGCCACCGTGAGGTGGGGTTGAAAGGGACGGCGCTCCCGGGGAAACTTCATCCGGTGCAGCGCCGCGTCGAGGTCCGCCGCCAGCGCG
>DATHLI010000165.1:0-2607 GCA_035488355.1 bacterium
CGAGGTGGCCCCGGGCACCACGCAGCTGACGCTGGCCGCGCTCGCGCTCGCCACCATCCTGGGGATGACGCTCGGCATCCTGGCCGCGCTGGCGCGCGGGACCTGGCTGGATACCGCGGCGATGACCTTCGCGATCCTCGGGGTGTCGATGCCGGTCTTTTACTCCAGCCTGCTGATGATCCTCCTCTTCTCCTTCACGCTGGGGTGGCTGCCGGCGACCGGACAGGGCGGGGTGGCGCGGCTGGTCATGCCCGCCACCGCGCTCGGGCTGATCTCGGCGGCGGTCCTGGCGCGGCTGGTCCGGTCAGGCATGCTGGCGGTCCTCCGCCAGGAGTACGTCGTCACGGCCCGCGCGAAAGGCCTGGCGCCGCGGGTCGTGGTGCTGCGCCACGCCCTCAAGAACGCGCTCATCCCGACCATCACGATGCTGGGCCTGCAGCTGGGCGCGCTGCTCGGCGGCGCCGTCGTCACCGAGACGATCTTCTCGCGCCCCGGGGTGGGCCGGCTGGCCGTGGACGCGATCCTCAGCCGGGACTTTCCGCTCGTGCAGGGCACGGTGCTGTTCACGGCGGTCGCCTACGTCCTCGTGAACCTCCTGGTCGACATCTCGTACGCGGCCGTCGACCCGCGGGTGCGCTATCAGTAAGATGCGTGAGCCCCCCGCGGCCGGCCTCCGGGGACGGCCCTGGCCGGCCCGGGGTGGCCGGTCCCCGGCCCGCGAGATCCTGCGGCGTCTGGGGCGCAGCCGCAGCGCGCTGGTCGGCGGCGCCCTGCTGCTCGCGATCGCGCTCGCGGTGATCCTGGCGCCGGCGCTCTCGCCCTACAACCCGATCAAGACCAACCAGCGCTCCCCCCTCGATCCGCCGAGCGCCGCCCACCCCATGGGCACCGACCGGTTTGGCCGCGACATCCTCTCCCGCATCCTCTGGGGCGGCCGCCTGTCGATGTCGGTGGGGGTGGTGGCGGTCGGCATCGCCGCGTGCTCCGGGGTCGTCCTGGGCCTGGTTTCGGGCTACTACGGTCGGCGCACCGACGTCGTTATCATGCGCCTGGTGGACCTCCTCCTCGCCTTTCCCGGCATCCTGCTCGCGCTCGCGATCGTCGCCACGCTCGGCGCGACGCTCCCCAACCTGATGATCGCGGTGGGAATCTCCGCCATCCCCGAGTACGTGCGCGTCGCGCGCGGGACGGTGCTGAGCCTCAAGGAGCGGGAGTTTGTACTCGCGGCGCGGGTGGTGGGGTGCAGCGATCAGGCGATCATTTTCAGGCACATCCTGCCGAACGTCACGGCGCCGCTCACCGTGCTGGCGACGCTCGGGATCGCCGCGGCGATTATCACCGGATCGGCGTTGAGCTTCCTCGGCCTCGGGATCCGGCCCCCTACGCCGGAATGGGGAAACATGCTGGCCGAGGGGAGGGAGTTTCTCCGGCACGCCTGGTGGGTCGCGTTCTTTCCCGGGCTCGCCATCATGCTCGCGGTCCTGTCCATCAATCTCCTGGGCGACGGCCTGCGCGACGCGTTCGATCCCCGCCTGCGTCCGTGAGCGCCCGAGCCACGACCGAGGGAGGATCTATGCCCACCACCAACCGGCGCCCCGTGCTGATCGCCTCGTACCTGGAGCCCGAATACGTGGAGCGGATGGCCCGCGTCGAGGGCGTCCACGTCATCTACGAGCCCGGCCTACTGCCCGAGCCCCGGTACACCTGCGACCACCACGGGGCGCCCCTCCGTCGGGACGGCAAGAATGAGCGCCGGTGGCGGGACTGCCTCGCGCGGGCGGAGGTGATGTTCGACTTCGATTACACCAACATCGATCACCTCAGGGAGCTGATCCCCAAGGTGCGTTGGATCCAGGCGACGAGCGCCGGGATCGGCCAGCTGCTGCTGCGCACGGGCCTGATCGACGCGCCGATTACGTTTACCACGGCCCGGGGCATCCACGGGGTCCCGCTCGCCGAGTTCGCCCTCATGGCCATGCTCTGGTTTGCCAAAGGAGGGCCCCGGATCGTCCGCGATCAGGCCGCCCACCGGTGGGAGCGGACCTGCGCCCGGGAGCTGCGCGGGGCGACCGTGGGGATCGTCGGTCTGGGAGGCGTCGGGGGCGAGGTCGGGCGGTCGTGCCGCGCCCTCGGCCTGCGGGTAATCGGAACGCGGCGGACGGGAACGGACGCCGGCGAGGGCGGCGCGGCGGATGTCGTCCTGCCGCCGTCCGGGCTGCCCGCCCTGCTGCGGGAGGCCGATGTCCTCGTCCTCTCCTGTCCCCACACGCCAGCGACCGAGGGCCTGATCGGCGTGGAGGAGCTCGCGATGCTGAAGCCCGGCGCGGTCCTGATCAACATCGCCCGCGGGGCTGTGGTCGACGAACCCGCCCTGATCGACGCCCTGCGGTCGGGCCGCCTCGGGGCCGCGGCCCTCGACGTTGCGGCCGAGGAGCCGCTCCCGGCCGGCAGCCCGCTGTGGGACCTCCCCAACGTCCTGGTGAGCCCGCACTCCGCCAGCACCGTCGTGACCGAGAACGCCAGGCTGACCGACCTGTTCTGCGAAAACCTGCGCCGGTACATCCGCGGAGACCCGCTGCTCAACGTCTTCGACAGGACACGGCTCTA
>DATHLI010000166.1:0-2465 GCA_035488355.1 bacterium
CGGGAAGAGCCGGTCGCCGCGTATCTCGAGGCGATCGCCCACCGGTATGTCCTGGGGAGCGATCCCTTCAACATCGAAGACCTCCTCCTGCGGATCGTTCGCGACGATTATGAGGTTCCCGGGGCCACCGAGATGACCGCCATCGCCATCGTGGAGATGGCGTGCTGGGACATCATCGGCAAGGCGGTCGGCCAGCCGGTGTACCGGCTTCTGGGCGGAGCCTGCCGCGACCGGATCAAGGCCTATGCCAACGGCTGGTACACGGGGGAGCGGACGCCCGAGGTGTTCGCGCAGGCGGCCCGCCGGGTGGTGGCGCGGGGCTACCGGGCGCTCAAGCTCGACCCGTTCGGCGCCGGCTGGGGCGAACTGGAGCGGGCCGAGCACGCGCGGTCCGTGTCGCTCGTAGAGGCGGTCCGGGACGCCGTCGGACCCGATGTGGAGATCTTCATTGAAATGCACGGCCGGTTCACCCCGACCCAGGCCGCCGCTTTGGCGCGCGACCTCGAGCGCTTCACGCCGGGGTGGATCGAAGAGCCGGTCGCCGCGGACCAGCCCGGCGCCCTCGCCCAGGTGGCGCGCAGCGCGGCGATCCCGATTGCGACCGGCGAGCGGCTGCACACGCGGGCCCAGTTCCGGGACCTGTTTGCGCTCGGCGCGGCGCAGATCATCCAGCCCGACATCACCCACTGCGGCGGACTGCTCGAAACGAAGAAAATCGCGGCGATGGCCGAGGCCTGCGGGTGTCTCATGGCCCCCCACAACGTCGGCGCATCGGTGAGCACGGCGGCGGCGCTGCACTTCGCCGCCTCGACGCCGAACCTCAAGATCCTGGAATACTTCAATGACTTCGCCGAGCCGTTCGTGGAGCAATCGGCCGCAGGGCTCCCCAAAGTCCGGGACGGGTGGTTCCCCCTCCCCACCGGGCCTGGGCTGGGCGTCACCCTGGATGAGGACGTCGTGACGGCGCACCCGTACCGGCGGCAGCACTTCAACCTCTTCGCCGAGGACTGGCACCGCCGGCAGGCCAAGACAGTTCCGTGACCGCCGGCGTCCTCGAGGCGATCCTGCGCGCCAGGGTCGTGCCCATCATCCGCACCTCCTCCCGCGACTGGGCGGTCGAGGCGGCGGAGGCGCTCGCCGCCTCGGGGCTGGGGATCATCGAGATCACGTTTACCGTCCCGGAGGCTCCCGCGGTCATCCGCAGCCTCAGGACCCGGTTCCCCGATGTGCTCGTCGGCGCGGGAACGGTCACCGACGCCGACGTGGCCGCGCAGGCCGTCGATGCGGGAGCGCAGTTCCTGCTGAGCCCCGCCCTTTCCCCCGGCATGATCGACGTGGCGCGGCGGCAGGGCGTGCTGGCCGTGCCGGGAGCGTTCAGCCCCACCGAGGTCCTCCAGGCGGTCGAGCGCGGGGCGGAATTGATCAAGATCTTCCCGGCCGAGACGGGCGGACCGCGCCACATCCGGGCGATCCTGGCGCCGCTCCCTCAGGCGCGTCTCCTGCCGACCGGAGGGGTCACCCCCGAGAACGTCGGCGACTGGTTGGGGGCGGGGGCGGCGGCGGTCGGCATCGGCACCGCCCTCGTCGGCCCGGGAACCGGGCGGCTCGACGCTCGGACCCTTCAAGCGCGGATCGAAATCCTGAGGCGGGGGCTCGCCGCGCGCTGAGCCCGGCTGAGGTTGGTGAGCGTTGACAACCGTCGTCGGCATCGGGGAGACGCTGATCCGGCTCGCTCCACAGAACAGTGATACCCTCGAGTCGGCGGCGGCGCTCACGGTGCACGTCGGCGGCGCGGAAGCCAACGTCTGCGCGTCGCTCGCCCACCTGGGAATCCCAACCGCCTGGATCTCGCGGCTGCCGGCCAACCCCCTGGGCCGGCGCATTGCGGCGACGGTCAGGGGTTTCGGGGTCAACGTCGACGGGGTGCTCTGGGCGCCCGACGGCCGCGTCGGGCTGATGCTGGTTCAGCCCGGAGCCGGTCCCCGGGCGAGCGAGGTCCTGTACTACCGTCGAGACTCGGCGTTCGCGGCGATCGACCCGGATGAGGTCGCCTGGAACCTGCTCGACGGCGCGCGTGTGGTCCACCTGACGGGCATTACGCCGGCGCTCGGCCCGAACGCATCCCGGCTCGTGGAGCGGGCGATCACGGAAGCCCGCCGCCGCCGGGTCCGAATCTCATTCGACGTCAACTACCGAAGGAAGCTGTGGGACCCGCCGGCCGCCAGGGAGGGCATCGAGCCGCTGCTCCGAGGCCTCGACATCGTCATCCTGAACGACCGGGACGCCGCGGCGCTCTTCGGCGAGACGGGATCTCCGGACGCGGCCGCCCACAGGCTCCGGGCGCGCTTCGGCTGCGGGATCCTCGTCCTCACGCTCGGAAGCGCAGGCGCCCTGGCCGAGGACCAGGCCGGGGCCTACCGCCAGTCCGCCTATCCCACCGAGATCGTCGACCGGATCGGCCGGGG
>DATHLI010000167.1:0-9583 GCA_035488355.1 bacterium
CAAGCGCCTCGCGTGGCGGGAGTTCGATCCGTCGTTCGCCGGGACGCTCGTGACCGTCAAAGAGGTCTTCGAACTGAAGAATGCCCGCCGGGTGCTCATCGACGGCAACATCTTTGAGCACTCCTGGAAGCAGTCCGACCATGACGGGCATGCCATCCAGTTCACCCCCCGCAACCAGACCGGCCGCGCGCCCAGGACGGTTGTCGAGGACGTCACGTTCACGCACAACATCGTCCGCCAGGCCACGAACGGGTTCTTCCTGCTCGGCACAGACTATACGCACCCCAGCGGACCGCTCCGGCGCGTGCTCATCCAGAACAACCTGATCTACGGCATCGGGGCGTTCCCCGAGAACGGCGGCATCTGGATCGGGGTTCTCATTGCCGTGCGGGACGGGGCGAGGGACGTGACGATCGATCATAACACGGCGTTCCACACCGGAGACGTTCTTCACGCGCAGGCCGTCAATGGAACGCCGAACACGGGGCTCGTCTTCACGAACAACGTCGGCGACGGCAACGTGTCCTCCGAAGCCGCCGCGGGCCCGGCCGCGGCCCTGGCGACCTCCTTCCCCGGCGCCGTGTTCACCCACAACGTCCTGTTGGGCGGGAACGCGTCGGCCTATCCCCCCGGCAACTGGTTCCCGCCGGGGACGACCGCCGCGTCTAAGGGGTTCTTCCGCGGCGACGGCTATCACCTTGTCCCCGGAAGCCCGTATCACAACGCCGCCACCGACGGCAGGGACGTCGGTGCCGACATCGATGCGGTCCACACAGCAACCGCAAATGCGATCAGCGGCGCGACGGTGCCATCGGTCGCGCCGAGCCGCAGGGGCAAAAGTAGGAGAATCTAGTGTCAGTTACCCCGTCGCGTCACCGGTGCTCCCCGCCACCGCCCTGCGTCATGCTTTGTTAGGAGGCATCGCCACTGCTGAGTCTCCTCCACCCGGGTATTGCATTGTTCCTTATTTCTGCTAATATGGAAGTTGCTCTCTTGCGGGGGGCGACACCATGGAGACTCATCCCTTGATCATGAAGAAAGCGAAGAGGGCCGGCGTTGAGGACCCTGCCCGCTACGCACACCTGTTCTCGGCTCTTGGCACGGAAGCGCGGCTTCGGATCGTGCGGCTGCTGCTCGCGGCCCACTCCGAAGGCATGGTGGTGAGAGAGATCCAGACCGAACTGGACATCCCCAACTCCACGCTGTCCCATCACCTGGAAAAGCTGCGGCACGAAGGCCTGGTCACCGTTCGGCGGGAGGGAACGTACCTCCGGTACGCCGCGAACACCGAGACGCTGGGGGAGTTATTGGGGTTCCTGTACGCGGAATGCTGCACGCGGAGTCGAGCGGTGAGTTCGCGCGAGGTCGTCTGGCGTGAAGGGCGAAGCCAGAAGAGTTGATAGAGGGATCGGGGAGGGTGGGGTCGATGGACATCAAAGATGCGGTGAAGGAAAAGTATGCGCGGGCCGCAATCCAGATCACGAAGGGCGAGGGCGCGGACTCGGACTGCGGGTCTTCCTGCTGTGGGCCCTCGTGCAGCGCCGATCCAATCACGTCGAACCTGTACGAGCGGGATCAGGTCGCGGAGCTTCCGGCAGAAGCGCTGCAGGCGTCGATGGGCTGCGGCAATCCCACGGCTCTTGCCCAGTTGAGCCCCGGAGAGACGGTGCTCGATCTCGGCTCGGGGGGCGGGATCGATGTGCTGCTCTCGGCCAGGCGCGTGGGCCCGGCGGGCAAGGCCTACGGGCTCGACATGACGGATGAAATGCTGGCCCTGGCGCGGGAGAATCAGCGGAAGGCGGGCGTCGAGAACGTGGAGTTCCTCAAGGGCGAGATCGAGCACATTCCTCTGCCCGACAACTCGGTCGACGTCATCATCTCGAACTGCGTCATCAATCTCTCGGGGGACAAGCCTCGGGTGTTCGCGGAAGCGTTCCGTGTCCTCAGGCCCGGCGGCCGGCTCGCCGTCTCGGACGTCGTGGTGCGGGGAGAGGTGCCGGCGGATCTCCGGCGCAGCATCGAGCTGTGGGTCGGCTGTGTGGCCGGAGCCCTGGAGGAGCGCGAGTACGTGAAGGGACTGGCGCAGGCGGGGTTCGACGCTATCGGTGTGGAGCCGACTCGAGTCTACCGGGTTGCCGATGCGAGCGAATTCCTCTCGCGCGCCGGCATCGATGCGGAGGCCGTCGCTCCGCTCGTGGATGGAACGTTCGTGAGCGCGTTCATCCGGGCGAGGAAGCCCGCATCCGGCCGGCCGCAGTCGACCTCGGCGCGCCCAGACGCCGCGTGAGGTGGCCCGTGACGAGCGTGGGGGGCGGCGAGTATCTCTTCGAGGTGGTGGAGGACTGGGCCGGGCTCCCCGAGGGGTGGTCCTTTCAGGAGGTCTCCGGCGTCGGGGTGGACCGCCGCGACCGCGTCTTTGTGTTCTCCCGCGGCGCGCACCCTGTGATCATCTTCGACCGTGACGGACGCTTCCAGGGCTCCTGGGGCGAGGGCCTCTTCACGAGGCCCCACGCCGTGACGATGGGCCCTGACGACACGATCTACCTCACAGACGACGGCGACCACACCGTCCGCAAGTGCACGCTCGATGGAACAGTCCTGCTCACCATCGGAGTCCCCGGCGCTCCGGCGCCTCTCCGCAGCGGCCTGCCGTTCAACCGGTGCACGCATGTGGCGGTGGCGCAGGACGGCTCGCTCTACATCTCCGACGGGTACGGGAACTCCCGCATCCACAAGTTCTCACCGGACGGGAAGCACCTCTTCTCCTGGGGGGAGTCCGGCACCGATCCGGGGCAGTTCAATCTCCCTCACAACATCTGCATCGATCGCGAGGGATACCTGTACGTGGCGGATCGGGAGAATCACCGTGTCCAGGTCTTCGACCCCAAGGGCGCGTTCGAGACGCAGTGGAACAACCTGTACCGGCCGTGCGGGCTGTTCATCGACCGGCGAGACCCCCGGGGCGAGCGCGTCTACGTTGGAGAACTGGGGCCGAGCCTCCCCGTCAGCGCGGGAGTCCCCAATCTGGGGGCGCGCGTGGGAGTCTACACGCTGCGCAATCAGCGGCTGGCCCGGCTGGGAGACCGGCTGCCGGGGACGGAGCCGGGGCGGTTTGTGGCGCCGCACAGCATCGCCGTGGACTCCCGCGGCGACGTCTATGTGGGGGAGGTCTCCTGGACCATGTACGGGCGCCAGCTGGATCCGCCCAGAGAAGTGCGGAGCTTCCAGAAACTGGCGCGGGCGGCGGGGGAGACCGGGTCCACCACGTAAAGGCCGATCGCCTCAGACCGCGGTCAGTCGTCCTCGGGATCCACCCATTCCTCTTCTTCGGGCACGAACGGCCGCCGGCAGTGCGGACAGACGATTTCTTCGCCGTCTTCGGCCGGGGCCAGGCGGAGGAACGGCACACTGCAGTGGGGACAGATGAGGCGGATCATGCGTGATGCGGCGTTCGCCGCTCGCGCCGGCGAGTCCTACGGCCGCGGGGCAGGATCCGATTGAACGTGCGCAGAAGGGGCCCGCATTCCACCTGGACGTCCGGACGCCTGCCGGGCCCGCAGGAATTCGCAGGAGGCTCACGCATCATGGCCAGAACGATCGCCGATCCGAGGACACGCTCGCGACAGGTCACCGAGGGGCCGGAGCGCGCCCCCCATCGGGCGATGCTGAGAGCGACCGGGCTCGGGGACGACGACCTCCGGAAGCCGCTCGTCGGGGTCGCGTCCTCGTGGAACGAGGTCACCCCCTGTAACCTCCACCTCGATGCCGATGCCAAGGACGTCAAGCAGGGGGTCCGGGCGGCAAAGGGCACCCCGATCCAGTTCACGACGATCGCGGTGAGCGACGCGATCGCCATGGGCCACGAGGGAATGAAGGCGTCTCTGGTGAGCCGCGAGATCATTGCGGATTCCGTCGAGCTGATGGTGGTGGCCGAGGCCTTCGACGCGCTGGTCGCCATCGCCGGCTGCGACAAGAGCCTTCCCGGGATGATGCTGGCGATCGCCCGCCTGAATGTCCCGGCGGTCTTCCTGTACGGCGGGACCATCATGCCCGGCCGTTTTGACGGCCGGGACGTGACCATCGGCGACGTCTACGAGGCGGTCGGGGCGCACGCGGAGGGCCGGATGACCGACGAGGAGCTCTACCGGCTCGAGTGCGTGGCGTGTCCGGGCGCGGGGTCGTGCGGCGGGCTGTTCACGGCCAACACGATGGCCTCGTGTGTGGAGGCGCTCGGGATGTCGCTGCCGGGCAGCGCCGCGATTCCCGCGCTGGATCCGAGCCGCCCGCAGGCGTGCCGCGAGGCGGGCGAAGCCGTGATGCGCCTTCTGGCCGAGGGCGTGCGGCCCAGGGATATCCTCACGCGGGATGCGTTCGAGAACGCGATCACCACCCTCGTGGCCATGGGGGGGTCGACCAACGGCGTGCTGCATCTCCTGGCCATTGCCCGCGAGGCGGGCGTGCCTCTGGCGCTCGCGGACTTCGACCGGATCAGCCGGAAGACCCCGCATATCGCCGACATGCGCCCAGGCGGCCGGTACACCATGGCGGACCTCCAGAAGGTCGGGGGGGTCTCGGTCATTTTGAGAGAATTGCTCGACGGCGGCTTCCTGCGCGGGCAGGCGCTGACCGTGACTGGGCGGACGATGGCCGAGAACCTCAAAGGCGTCCGGCGCCCCGAGAAGCAGGACGTCGTGCGCCCTGTGAGCCGGCCGATCTCGCCGACAGGCACCCTCGCCGTCCTGAGCGGGTCTTTGGCCCCGGAGGGCGCGGTGATCAAGACCGCCGGGGTCCGGCGGTTGACGTTCCGCGGACCGGCCCTGGTCTTCGAGCGGGAGGAGGATGCCTTTGACGCCGTGGTCCACCGCCGCGTGACGCCCGGGCAGGTGGTGGTGATCCGGAACGAGGGACCGAAGGGCGGGCCGGGGATGCGGGAGATGCTGGCCGTGACCGGCGCGTTGTTCGGCCAGGGACTGGGGGAGGATGTGGCCCTGATCACCGACGGGCGGTTCTCAGGCGCGACCCACGGGATCTCGGTCGGCCACGTCGCCCCCGAGGCGGTCAACGGCGGACCGATTGCCGTGGTGCGCGACGGGGACATGATCAACATCGACGTCGCGAAGCGGCGGCTCGACCTGGAAGTTCCGGCTGAGGACGTGCAGTCCCGGCTGCGCGCCTGGCGGGCGCCCGAGCCGCGCTATCGCACCGGCGCGCTGGCCAAGTACGCGGCCCTCGTCGGCTCCTCCGCGCAGGGCGCGGTGTGCCTGTAGGGCCGTCGTGATCGGGAACCCCTTGCCGCGCCCCTTTAGGCGGCGACTGTTTGGCGACTGTTTAGGGAGATGGCCTTAAGGTAAGGCCAGTTTGAACGCCTCGCCCACTTTGGCAATGCCGACCGCCCCGGCGGGAATGCTCACCTGACCGCCGTGAATGAACGCCCCCGCGGCGATGCCGATTGGTCCGAGGAGGATGGCTCCTGCGACGCTCGATCCGGCCGCTGTCCCCACGTCCTTGACTTGTTTAATCGATTCGGGCGTCACGTCCAGCGGGGAGAGCCCCACCGGCCGCCCGTCGGCGGCGGTGGCCTTGATGAACCCAATGTGCACGCGCGCGCTCTGCCCGAAGATGCCCGGCTGCGAGACGTCGGTCACGGTACCCTCCACAGGGGAGCCCTTTCGAAAGATGACGGATCGGCCGACCACGACGTCGGCGGCCACCTCAAACTGGACGGAGGTCCCTTCCTTGACGGTCGCGGAATCCATCGGGGCCAGAAACTTGAGGGGCACCGATGTGCCTGCCGGCACCTCCAGATCGGCCGCAGACGCCGGGAGGGACACCGCCGCCAGGACCACGACCATGATCGCCGCCGCCGCGCTTCGCATCTGTGACTCGCCTCCTCACCATGGTAGGCTGCCGGCGCCAGACTGCCCCGCGGATGGACCCGATGCCTGAGGGCGCCCGCCGGCCGCCCATGATGAAGGATTCGCGCCGCCCGCGGATTCTCCCGTTGCCCACTGCGCTGGCTTCCGGGCCTCCAGGAAGGCTCCCGCGGCTGTACGGAAAACATACGACCGCCCGTACGCCCCATCGGGCCTGATCCGCAGGGCGGGGGGCTCGCCGGGGCCAAATAATATATGGTTCCCAGAAGGAAACGGCCCGCCTCCCTCGAACAGACTAGTCCCGATGACCAGTTGATATGACGCGGGAGGGATGTATGACGAAGGCACAGTACGCCGCGAAGCTCGCCGAGAAGCTCAAGGTGAGCAAGGCTGAAGGTGGCCGGATCGTCGACGAGGTGACCGGGCTGTTGACGAGCACCCTCAAGAAGGGTGATCGAGTGCGCTTCCCGGGGTTCGGCACGTTCAAGGTCTCCAAGCGGAAGGCCCGCATTGCCCGGAACCCGCAGACAGGCGAGCCCGTGAAGGTGCCGGCACGCACTGTTCCCCGGTTCACGGCGTCGAAGGAACTCAAGCTTGCGGTGAAGTAATCGTCCGACTCACCAGGCCGGGCCGGGTCCGCGGCGCAGCAGCGCCGGGGACCCGTTGTTTTTGGCCGGCCTGGCTCAAGGAAGCCGCATTCGCGTTGGAGAATCTGGGTCACCCAAGATCTCGCTGAGGGAAGCGCTTCTTACTCGAGGGGTTAGGGGGGAATAATCCATGGCTGCACAATCGATGGCGATGCCGCGCGGGAAAGCGCCCGCGATGAGCCTCATGCAGATCATTCTGGCGGCATCGGCCGGCACAGTGATCGAGTGGTATGACTTCTATATCTACGGCAGCCTGGCTGTCTTCTTCGCCGCGTATTTCTTTCCGAAGGGCAACCCCACGGCCGCCCTGCTGTCGTCTCTCGCCACGTTCGGGGCCGGGTTCGCCGTGCGGCCGTTCGGGGCGATCTTCTTCGGGCGAATCGGCGACCTGATCGGGCGCAAGTACGCGTTCCTGGTGACCCTGAGCCTCATGGGGATCGCGACGACCCTCACGGGGTTCCTCCCCGGGTACGCGCAGGTCGGGATCATTGCCCCCGCGCTGCTGGTCCTTCTCCGGCTCCTGCAGGGCCTCGCGCTGGGTGGCGAGTACGGCGGCGCGGCAACCTACATCGCCGAGCACGCACCCGACAGCAGGCGGGGCTACTATACGAGTTACATCCAGACCACGGCGACGGTGGGCTTCTTCGTGGCGCTGCTCGTCGTCCTCATCACCCGGCTCTCGCTGGGCGAAGCAGGCTTCAGGCAGTGGGGCTGGCGGATCCCGTTCCTTCTCTCTGCTGTGCTTCTGGCTGTAGCGATGTACATCCGGCTGCGGCTGCAGGAGGCCCCGCTGTACGCCCGGCTGAAGGAACAGGGCAAGTCGTCGAAGGAGCCCCTTCGGGAGAGCCTCGGCAACGCCAGGAACTGGGGGGCGATCCTCCTGGCGCTTCTCGGCGCCACGGCCGGGCAGGCGGTCGTCTGGTACACGGGCCAGTTCTACGCGCTGTATTTCCTCCAGACCATCGCGAAGGTGCCCACGGTGCCGGCGACGATCGTCGTGGCCATCGCTCTCCTGATCGGCACGCCGTTCTTCCTGGTCTTCGGCGCGCTTTCGGACCGGATCGGCCGCAAGCCGATCATCATGGCCGGGTGCCTCATCGCCGCGATCACCTACATCCCGATCTACAAGGCCATGTACGCGAATGCCGGCAATTACGTGGCGCTCACGCTCCTGGTGGCCCTTCAGGTGGTCTACGTGACCATGGTCTACGGCCCGATCGCGGCGTTCCTGGTCGAGAACTTCCGGGCCCGGATCCGGTACACGTCGCTGTCCGTCCCCTATCACCTGGGCAACGGGTGGTTCGGCGGATTCACGCCGCTCATCGCGACCGCCATCGTCGCGAGCACCCACAACAACTTCGCGGGGCTCTACTACCCGATCACGGTGGCGCTGATGACCTTCGTGATCGGCTCGCTCTTCATCAAGGAGACAAGGCACGTCAGGATCTGGGACGAGGTGGGCGGCGAGCCCGCGCCGGCGCGGGCCTGACACGCGGCACGGAGAAGCCGCGGGGAGCTCCCAACACGGTCAAGAGGGTCTTGTAAGGTAGAGAAACCGGGCGAAAAGTGGTAAGATAACTCAACGGAAGGCTCGAGCCGCGACGCTCGGGCGCGATGTGCCTTTTTCTGCCCTGGCACGTTCCTGCCCCGCGGCTCCCAGGAGGCAGCACACGCGTATGAAAGTGAACCGGATGAAGCTGCTCATCGGCGGGGTGCAGCTCAGGGACGGCGTGTCGACGATCACCGACCTTCTCGGACGGATCCTCACCCGCGCCGGGCTTCACGTGATGGGGCTCGAGCGCGGGTTCGCTTCGACGATCTACGGCGCCCACCAGTACGACCCGCTGGTGATCACCGAAGGCCCGGCCCTCTCCTGGGGGGACGAGGCCATCGACATTTTGGTGGGACTCGACTACGACGTCAACCCGGATGTGCCCGAGCAGCCCAACCGGGACACCGTCCTCCGTCACGGCCGGAACCTCGTCGACGGGGGCGTGCTGCTCTACGACAGCTCCACGGGGCCGGTCCCCGTCGAGAAGCTCGAGGCGCGCGGAGTGCGCGTCTTCCCGATTCCTGCCCGCCAGATCGCGCTGCGCGATCTCAAGAAGGAAGTGGTCAAGAACGTCGTCATGACCGGAGCGCTCTTCCGCCTCCTCGAGTTCGACAGCGACGAGCAGTGGCTCCGGCGCCTGCTGGAAGAGCGGTTCGGGCGCAAGGGACCGGAGCTGGTGACCCTCAACCTGGAGGCGGCCCGCCGCGGGCGCGCGGCGGTCGAGAGCGTCCTGACCGAGCGCGGCTGGCCGGGCATCGGCTGCCGCCTCACACCGCTCCCCAAACCCGACCCCGCGGTCTACATGGCCGGCAACGAGGCACTCGCCATCGGCGCGATCGAGGCGGGCGTCCGGTTCTACGCGGGATACCCCATCACCCCGGCGTCGTCCATCCTCGAGTACATGGAGCGGCACCTGCCGCGGTACGGGGGGCGCGCCCTCCAGGGCTCCAACGAGCGCGAATCGATCCGCGCCGCCCTCGGGGCCAGCGCCGCGGGCGCGGTCAGCATGATCGGGACGAGCGGGCCGGGGCTCTCGCTCAAGGTGGAGGAGTTCGGCGTCTCGGGCGTCACCGAGACCCCGCTGGTCATCGTCGACGCGATGCGGGCCGGGCCGTCGACCGGCATGCCCACCAAGTCCGAGCAGGGCGACCTCTTCCTGGTGACGGGGGGCGGCCATGGCGAGATCCCCAGGATCGTGCTCGCGCCGTCGACGATCGAGGAGTGTTACTCGCTGACGCACGAGGCCGTGCGCCTGGCCGAGACCTACCAGTGTCCGGTGTTCTTTCTCACGGACCTCAACCTGAGCGAGGGGCGGATCACGGTGCCGGAGTCGCTCTTCCGGTCCGGCCGCGCGGCGCTCAAGCGCCAGGTGGCCACGGAGGAGCAGGCGCGCGAAGAGCGCTATCTCCGGTACCGGGTCACCGACACGGGCATCTCCCCCCGCCTGATCCCCGGGACGCGCGGCGGGGTGAGCAAGATCAACAGCACCGAGCACGACGAGTTTGGCCTCG
>DATHLI010000168.1:0-4639 GCA_035488355.1 bacterium
GATGCTCACGTTTGGCCGGGTTCCGGTCGGGTAATATCGCCCAGACGCGCCGGGCGACCGCACCTGCCGGTCCAGGTTCATGAGCTACGTCAGGCTCAAGCACACGCTGGCCGAGATCGCCCTCGACGCGATCGCGCATCCCGGTTCCGCGCCCACCCCCGCTCTGCTCCTTGCGTACGCGCGGATGAGCCGGCGCCACCCGAGCGTTTCATCCGGCGCCCTCGCCCGCGCCGCGGGGGTGGCGCCTGTGGATGCCGCTCGGGCGCTTTTGGCGACGGGTCTGTTCGACGGCGCGGATGCGGCGGGGCGGATCGCGCTGTCCGCGCCCTTCCGGCCGTTCGCGCCCTACCTCAGCCGGCAGGCGGCCCGAGTGCGGGTCGCCCTCCGGCTGCTCGGATCGTTCCATAGTCTCGCGGTGCCGGTGGAGATTCGCCGCGCGGCGGCGCTGTTCAACGCCGGCCTCTACTTCGAGTGCCACGAGTATCTCGAGGACATCTGGCGCGCATCCGCGGGTCCCGAGCGGGCATTCTATCACGGCCTTGTGCAGGCGGCGGCCGGGTTGTATCACTTCGAGAAGGGCAACGTGCACGGCACACAGATCCTTCTCGGGAAGGCCATCGCCAAGCTCGAACCATACGCTCCGGCGTACCGCGAGGTGGACGTTGCGGCCCTGCTCACCGGGCTGCGCGGGGTCTTGAGCCGGTTGAACGGGGCGTCCGCCGCCAAGGTCCTCGATCGCACCGCGCTCCCCGCGCTATCCCTCGTCGCCTCCGCGCGCCCACGCCGCGGGGGCGTGCGCGCGTCCGCGTCTCCGCCGGTGCCGGGGGGGACTCCGGTTCCTGGGCGCGAGGCGGCCGGCGCGCGCCAGAACGTCCGGCGGGGGAGGCGCCCGCGGCGTTGAGTCCCGTTCCGCAGGGAAGCGCTGCGTCTTTCTGGAATCTGGTTGATACTCCCCCATCGACCAGGAGACAAGGAGCGCCCATGGATCGCGTGTTTCAATATATCGACGCACACCGGGCCGAATATGTCGAGCTGCTGCGGGGGTTGTGCCGCCAGCCCAGCATCGCCGCCCAGGGGATCGGGCTGAGCGAGACCGCCGGGCAGGTGGAAGCGCTGATGGCCGAGGCGGGGATCCGCGCCCGGACCATCCCCGTCGAGGGCGGCGCGCCGGTCGTGTACGGAGAGGTGAAGGGGAAGTCGCCGCGGGCCCTCCTGTTTTACAATCACTACGACGTCCAGCCCCCTGAGCCGCTCGAGGAGTGGGAGAGCGAACCGTTCGGCGCCGTGATCCGCGACGACAGGATCTACGCGCGCGGCGTGGCTGACAACAAGGGGAATTTGCTGGCGCGCATCTGCGCGGTGGACGCCATGCTCCACGCGCTGGGCGAGATCCCGGCCACCGCGCGGTTCATCGTGGAAGGCGAAGAGGAGATCGGCAGCGTCCACCTGCCCAGGTTCGTCCGCGAGCATCCCGACCTCGTCGCCGCGGATGGCTGCATCTGGGAAGCCGGCCACCGCGACATCCAGGAAAACATCGTGCTCGCGCTCGGGGTGAAGGGCATCTGCTACGTTGAGCTGGAGGCGACCGGCGCGAACCGGGATCTCCACTCGTCGGTCGGGACGATCGTTCCGAACCCCGCCTGGCGGCTGGTCTGGGCGCTCTCAACCTTCAAGGACCGCAACGAGCGGATTCTGATCGACGGGTTCTACGACGACGTGCTCGAGCCCACCGACGATGAGATGGCCCAACTCCGCCGCATCGCCCCCCTCAGGGACGAGGCGGCCCAGCTCAGGAGCTACGGTCTCGACCGCTATCTCCTCGGGGTCTCCGGCGTCGAGCTGCTCAAGCGGAATCTCTTTCAGCCCACCTGCACGATCTGCGGCATCACCTCGGGATACGGAGGGCCGGGGAGCAAGACCGTCCTCCCCCGCCGGGCGGTGGCGAAGGTGGACTTCCGGCTGGTTCCCAACCAGCGGTCCGAGGACATCCTCAAGAAGGTGAAGGCGCATCTCGCCCAGCACGGCTTCGCGGACATCGCCGTGCGGGCCCTCGGCAACGAGGAGCCGGCCAAGACGCCGCTGACCGCCGACATCGTCAAGATCGTGTCGGAGGCCGCGCGGCGGATCTACAATCGTGAGCCGCTGGTGTTTCCCACGATGGCCGGCACGGGTCCCATGCACGTGCTCACCGGCGCGCAGGGTATTCCGACGATCGGCACCGGGGTGGGCTACGCCAACAGCAACGGCCACGCGCCCAACGAAAACATCCGGATCGCCGATTACATCGAGGGCATCAAGCACATCGCCATGGTCCTGCATCTCTTCGCCGGCGGGCGCTAGTCCGTGCCGGAGGCTTCCCAGACTTTGTTGCTGCCCGATTCGACCGCCGCCCCGGTCCGGGAGCGCCTGTACGTCGGCACCTGCTCGTGGGCGGAGAAGTCGTTCATCAAGAGCGACTTCTATCCGCGCGCCATCCGCCGGGCCGAAGACCGGCTTCGATACTACACCACCCAGTTTCCCACCGTCGAAGTCGACGCGTCCTACTTCGCCCTGCTGCCGCCCGCCTACAGCCAGAAGTGGGCCGAGGCCACTCCCCCTGGGTTCATCATGCACGCCAAGGCGTTTGGCCTGTTCACCGGCCACGGGGCGCAGGTCCAGCGCCTCCCGCCCGGGTTTGCCGCGCTCCTGCCCGAGCGGCTTCGCGAAGCCTCGGAGGTGCGCCTCGGGGACGTGCCCGAGGAATTCCTGAACGCCTGCTGGGATCACTTCCGGGCGTTCCTCGACCCGCTCGCGCGCGCCGGCAAACTCGGCTACGTGCTCTTCCAGCTCCCGCCCGGCGCCACGTACTCCCCCGACGTCCTGGAGGCGATGCTGGGGTGGAAGCGCGAGCTCGCCGGCTGCCATCTCGCCGTCGAGTTCAGGAACCGCGACTGGGCGCGACACCCGGACGCGATGGAGTTCCTCGCGCGGGAAGGGCTGGCGTACGTGATGGTGGATCTGCCGGATCTGCCGCGCCTGATGCCGGCGGTGGAGGCGGTGACCGCGGACTGGGCGGTGATCAGGTTCCACGGCCGCAACCGAGCCGGGTGGGGCCGCGCGGGCGCCAGCACCGAAGAGCGGTACGACTACGAGTATACGGTCGACGAGTTGCGCCCGTGGGCGGAGGTCGTGGAGCGCTCTGCCGCGCGGGTTCGCCGGCTCTTCGCCATGTTCAACAACCACGTTCGGGGGAACATGGCGAGGAACGCCCGCACCTTCATCAGCCTGCTGGAGGGCGCCTCAGAGCCTGCCTGAGGCCTCCGTCCGGCGCGCCGCGTAGAAGACCCGTCCGGTCTGCGGGGCGACCGGGGCGAACTCGGGGCTGGCCCACCGCCCGAGGACCTCGAACCCGGCGGCGCCGAGCTCGGCGTCGATCGCCGGCACCGGATACCCGCGCTCCCGGTGGATCTCCCGCACCCGCTCGTAGAGATCCCGCTCCCGGCGCAGGAACGCGTTGACCTTGAGCGTCGCGATCCCGGCGTCGTAGTCGAAGTCGCTCTGGTCGACCTCGAGCGCCTCTTCGTTGTCCTGGATCACCCAGACCCGGTTGCCCCACCGCGTCGCCAGCCCCTGGATCGTGTTCATGTCGAAGAGGAAGAGGCCGCCGGGCCGCAGCGCGCCGGCGACCGCCCGGAGGGCCCGCCTGAAGTCCGCGTCGGTGGTCAGGTAGTTGAGGCTGTCATAGAAGCAAGTCGCGGCGTCGACGGGCACGGGGAGCGCGAGGTCGCGCATGTCCTGCTCGAGGAAGGTTACCGCAATCTCTTTCTCCTTCGCGCTGCGGCGCGCGATCGCGAGCATCTCGGGGGACTGATCCACCGCGGTGACCCGCAGCCCGCGCTGGGCCATGGCGAGGGCGAACTCCCCGGGGCCGCACGCCACGTCGACCAGGGAATCCGGAGCGGCCCCCTGGCGGTCGAACACGTTCATGACCCAGGGAATGAGCTGCAGGCTCCAGCGACCCTGGCCGGCCTTGACGTACGCCTCGGCGTAGCGGCGGTAGATGCTCATCGTCCGATGGTAGAGGGGGTTCTCCCGCTTCGAGGCGTCCTCCTGTGCCAGGAGATCGCGCGCATCCTGTCATATCGATTGAGGCAAGCAGACCCCGGGGGTGCGCGGATGATTGTTCACTACCTGTTTCAGATTCACCCTGATCACAAGGAGAGAGCCAAAGACGAGCTGCGCAAGCTCAAGACGGTCGTTCAAAAGCACGGCGGCCGGAACTTCAAGTATTATGCCTCCATGACGTCCGGCACTCCCAATCGCCTGTTCATGTACGAGATCGACAAGCTCGCCCACTTCGACACGCTCAGCACCGATCCGGACTTTCGCGCCGTGAAGCTCGACTCGCTGTACACGGATGCCACGGGAACGACCTGGGCCGAGGTCCCCTTGTAGCCTCCGAGCAGGGACGTGGACGGCGGACACAGACTCTCTATGTCAAGAGGCAGTTGCGAGATGAGCCTCTCGAGCGTTGAGGAAGACGGCTTGATCGTAGGGGCGGTGATTGCGACGCATAGCGATAATAATCCGCAGCCAGACGTTGCTGAGCATGCGAATTGCTTCGGCATGGCGTTTGCCGCGACTACGAGCGGCGCGATAG
>DATHLI010000169.1:0-5504 GCA_035488355.1 bacterium
TGCGATACGTTCCATTGAACGTACCAGGGGTGTTGTCGGTACCGGTAGCTGTATTTTCTTGGCATTGCAGGCCCGTGATATTGAAGGTGACGATACTTCCATCGGCTGCGGTAACCATTCCCTTGCCGGCGGAGAGGGCACTCGTTAGAAACGTGGCTTGACGCAAGACTGTCGCCGGCATCTGGATTTGGGCCGTTTTCATGTCTCGGGCGTAAGTCTTGTTATTTAGTAATTCGCCTTCGTGACTCATTTGCACATCCACATCCTTGGGAAATCAGAGGCGGCCCCTATCCTTTACTTCCCGTTCGACCTGCGCCACAAAGTTCCAGTCTATGAACTCCTTCCACGCATTTTCGCTCAGTTGTTCCGCTTGCAATCCCTCACCTGCCCGCTCAGCCTCGGAGCGCAGCAAATCTTTCTGCTTGAGTTTTCGAGCCCACAAGGCTTGAGCGGCGTTCCACCCCTGCCAGATCTCCACGAGTCCTTCGTAGGCCTCCTCCCGTATGCGCGTCGGCTGCACAGGATCTCGGAAGATCCCAAGAAGGAACCGGCCGGCGCCGTGGTCGCGCGAGCCGCGAAGCAGCCACCCAACATCGGAGACGGCGATCTGCCTGACGAATTCGTCCGGATCACTCTGGGCCATCGACTGGAATACCTGGGCATAGTGCTTCAAGTCCCAGTGAGTGGCCAGCACACTCATGGCAATGTACCGAATTTGGTCATCATCGTGAGCCAGGAACCCCGCGACCACGGGCTCGGCCTCTGCGCGGAGACTCTCACAGCCGCGATACCCTGTCTCAGCATGCGCGGCTTCGCCAAGATCGTGGATGGCGCCGTACAGTTCCTCCTTTGGGACGCTGCCTTCCCTGAGCCGCTCCAACTCAATGCGCGCCAGGAAGTCGGCGATCTCTGCATTTTTGTCAGTCGCCGCCCTGACCGGACTTCCGTAGTAATCGTCCATGATGAAAAGGAGGTCCCCATTGCTCTGAATCATCCGCCGGACGGTTTCGAAATCCCCGGCTTTGATCGCCCCTAGAAAAGCGTGGGCTTCTTCGGTGGCGGACTGCGCGAAGCGCTCCGGAAATATCTCCATGAGGAATTTCCTGATCGCGTCAATCTTCTCATCCGGTTGTTCGTGTTCCTTACTCATGTGCCCATCCAAATCCTTGGCCGCTCGGACGCCCTTGGGGGATAGGCCGGGATACGCCCTCCCCGGGTCTTTGCCCCCCTGTACCATCTATCCTTCGCCCAATCCCTTGACTCCATGTGTTATAGTGGTGGGTACCAAAACCCGATGACGGGGGCGAGTACTCCCGGCCGGTCCTGACGAGAGACCCGCGTGCACGGTGTGAGCGCGGGAGGACGCCGGAGAGGAATGGACCCCTAAGGGGCGGCGCGAACGGCAGAACATCGCTGAGTAGTCGCCGCCGGCTACCTCCACCGTAACCGGAGGCGGGACGGAGCCGCGTGATTGCTCTGTCCCGGCCAAGTGTCCCGGTCATGTAGGGCGTGCATCTCAGCATCGTCCGCCGGGAAATTGGGGTGGTACCGCGGGTGGCGCATCAGGCCTCCCGTCCCGAGAGGACGGGAGGTTTTATGTTTTTGGGGACCGAGGAGGCAGGGACATGATCGTCGTCATGGGGCCCGGACATACCAGGCCGCAGCTGGATGCGGTCATCGCCAAGATCGAAGAAGCGGGCCTGCGCGGGCAGATCAGCGAGGGGGTGGAGCGCATCGTGATCGGCGTCGTCGGCGACAGCCACACGAAGGAACTCCTGCGCGAGCGCATCGAGGCGATGCCCGGGGTGGAGAACGTCGTCCGCATCCTGCAGCCGTATAAGCTCGTCAGCCGGGAGTTTCACGGGGGCGGCGATTCGACCGTGTGGGTGCGGGACGTGGCGATCGGTGGAGGCCGGGTGGTCGTGATCGCCGGCCCCTGCTCCGTGGAGAGCCGCGAGCAGGTCCTCCGGACCGCGCGCGCCGTGAAGTCGGCCGGGGCGCAACTGCTCCGCGGCGGCGCCTTCAAACCGCGGACCTCGCCCTACTCGTTCCAGGGGCTCGAGGAGGAGGCTCTGCGAATCCTCGTGGAGGCGCGTGAGGCCACCGGACTCCCGATCGTCACCGAGGCGATGGACAACCGGCAGCTCGAGATGGTGGTCAAGTACGCGGACATGGTGCAGATCGGCGCGCGGAACATGCAGAACTACACCCTGCTCAGGGACGCGGGCCGGGCGGGGCACCCGGTGATGCTCAAGCGCGGGCCGAGCGCGACCATTGAAGAGTGGCTGCTCGCGGCCGAGTACATAATGGCCGAAGGCAACCCCCACATTGTGCTGTGCGAGCGCGGCATCCGGACATTCGAGACCTATACGCGCTTCACGCTGGACCTCAATGCGGTGCCGGTCCTCAAGCGGCTCACGCACCTGCCGGTCCTCGTCGATCCCTGCCACGGGACCGGGAAGTGGGAACTCGTGACCCCGATGGCCCGGGCCGCGGTGGCCGCGGGCGCCGACGGGCTGCTGGTGGAGGTGCACCCTGAGCCCGACCGGGCGCTGAGCGACGGGCCACAGCAGCTGACCCCGGAGAACTTCGCGGTGATGATGCAGGAGCTCGATGCGGTCGCCCTCGCCGTCGGTCGCCGCGCCTGAGGGACGAGCGCTGGTGCCGACGCAGATGTTTGACCGGGTGACGATCGTCGGGGTGGGCCTGATCGGCGGCTCCCTCGGGATGGCGCTCCGCGCGCGCGGGCTGGCCCGGGAGGTTGTGGGGGTGACGCGCGCGGAGACATCGATCGTCTCCGCGAGGGCGGCGCGCGCGATCGATCGGGGGACCGTCGATCCGGCCGCGGGGGTCGCGGGCGCCGACTTGGTCGTCCTGGCCGTTCCTCCGGAGCAGGTGGTTCCGATGGCGCGACGGGTGGCGCCGCACCTCCAACCGGGCGCGCTCCTGACCGACGTCGCGAGCGTCAAAGCGGAGATCGTGGGGTCGATTGAGGCGCTCCTGAAACCCGGAGGCGGCCCGGCGTTCGTCGGGGGTCACCCCATGGCGGGAAACGAGGGGCAGGGCGTCGCCGCCGCCTCACCCGACCTTTTTGAGGGGACCGTGTACCTCATGACGCCGACGTCGCGAACGTCCCGCGGCTCGGTGGAGCGCTTGGCCGGGCTGGCGCGGGCGCTCGGGGCGATCCCGCTGGAAGCGGAGCCGGCCGAGCACGACCGGATGGTGGCGCTGGTCAGCCACCTTCCGTACCTGGTCGCGGCGGCCCTGATGGGGGCCGCAGGCGCCGCGGGTCCGGCGGCGGGCCCCTCGCTGCTCGGGGCGACCCGGGTGGCGGGCAGCCCGGTGGCGATGTGGGCGCAGATCTGCCGGCTGAACCGGGAGCCGATCCAGGAGGCGCTGCGCGCGTTCCGGAAAGAGCTCGAGCGCCTCGAAGCGGCGATCACAGATGGGGACCGGCTCGACGCCCTGCTCGAGGCCGCGCGCCGGGCCCGGCTCCGGCTGGGCGCGCCCTCGAAGGGATCGGGGAAGGGATAGCGGGGGATCCAATGACCAAGGCGCTTGTCCTGGAACCCGGGACTCAGGAATTCGATCGCCGGGCGCGCGAGGGGAACCTCGTGCCCGTCTCATGCGAGGTCGTCGCGGATCTCGAAACGCCGATCTCAGCCTATCTGCGCCTGCGCGATCTCCCTCGGTCCTTCCTGCTCGAGAGCGTGGAGGGCGGATCGAAGGTGGCGCGCTACTCGTTCCTCGGTGCGCAGCCGCGCCTGACCGTCAGAGCGTCCTCGGCCGGCGTGGAGGTGATCGAGGGCGGCGCGGCCCGCCGCGTCTCCGGCGATCCTCTCGCGGCCGCGCGCGCGGTGCTGCAGCGCTACCGGCCGGTGGTGGATCCCACGCTCCCCCGATTCTCCGGAGGGCTGATCGGCTACTTCGGGTACGATCTGATCAGATCGATTGAGCACCTCCCGAATCAACCCCCCGACGACCGCCGCCTTCCGATCCTCAGCCTCGACCTGGCCGACACCGTGATGATCTTCGACCACCTCCGGCACCGCATCCGGGTCGTCGCGAACGCGGACGTGGAGGAGGGCGCGGAGCGCGCCTATCGCGGCGCGCGCGAGCGGATCGAGCAGTGGCTCGAGCGGCTGCGGCGCCCCGTCCCGGAGCCGCGCCCGACCGCGGAGGCGCCGGCGCTCAGGATTCGGTCCAACATGACCCGCGAGCAGTACGTGGCGGCCGTCGGCCGCTGCAAGGAGTACATCTACGCCGGGGACGCTTTCCAGATCGTGCTCTCGCAGCGGTTCGCCACGGAGATCGGCGCGCTCGATCCGTTTGCGATCTACCGGGCGCTGCGGATGATCAACCCGTCCCCGTTCATGTTTTTCCTGGAGGGGGAGGAGGCGACGCTCGTCGGCGCGTCCCCGGAGCTGCTCGTCCGGCTCGAAGGGGACCTCGTCGAGATGCGGCCGATCGCCGGCACGCGGCGCCGCGGCCTCACGCAGGACGAGGACCGCCGGCTGGCCGACGAGATGCTGGCCGACGAGAAGGAACGTGCGGAACACGTCATGCTGGTCGACCTGACCCGGAACGACATCGGCCGGATCGCGCGGTACGGCACGGTCCAGGTGTCGGAGCTGATGGCGGTCGAGCGCTACTCGCACGTCATGCACATCGTCAGCCACGTCCAGGGCCGGCTCGTTCCCGGCCGGGACGCCTTCGATGTCCTGCGGGCCGTGTTTCCGCACGGCACCGTGAGCGGCGCCCCCAAGGTGCGGGCCATGCAGATCCTCGACGAGCTCGAGCCCACCTCGCGCGGGCCGTACGCCGGGGCCGTCGGCTACGTGGGATTCGGCGGGGCGCTCGACACCTGCATCGGCATCCGGATGCTCACGATCCGCGACGGCGTCGCCTACGCCCAGGCCGGAGGCGGGATCGTCGCCGACTCCGATCCCTCGGCCGAATACGATGAGACGATCAACAAGGCCAAAGTGCTGATCCGCGCGATCGAGACGGCGGGGCGGGGATTGTAGCCCATGATCCTGGTGATCGATAACTACGACTCGTTCACGTACAACCTCGTGCAGTACCTCGGGGAGCTCGGGGAGGAGCCTCGCGTCTTCCGCAACGACGCGATCACCGTCGAGGAGATTGCCGCGCTCGCCCCGGAGGCGGTGGTGATTTCGCCTGGGCCGTGCACCCCGGCCGAGGCCGGGGTCAGCAGTCCGAGCGTCGCCCAGCTGTGCGGCCGGATTCCGATCCTCGGCGTCTGCCTGGGCCACCAGTGCATCGGCGCGGCGCTGGGCGCGCCGGTGGTCCGCGGCCGCGCCCCGGTTCACGGCAAGACCTCGCGGATCCACCACGACGGCCGGACGATCTTTCAGGGACTCCCCACCCCGCTCGTGGGCACGCGCTACCACTCGCTCATCATCGATGAGGCCGGGCTGCCGGCGTGCCTTGAGGTCTCGGCGCGGACCGAGGACGGCGTCGTCATGGGCGTGCGCCACCGC
>DATHLI010000170.1:0-14352 GCA_035488355.1 bacterium
GAGCGTCAGCAGCAGCGCGGTGCCCATGATGGCGGAGTAGTCGAGCGCCAGAATCCCCTCCACGCTGTAGAGGCCCAGGCCCGGCCAGGCGAAGATCACTTCCACGAGGAACACGCCGCCCAGCAGGACGTTGACGTGGAGCCCCACCACCGTCACGATCGGGATCAAGGCGTTGCGCAGGCCGTGCCGGATGTACACGGTGAACGGGACCAGCCCTTTGGCCCAGGCGGTGCGCATGTAGTCCTGCGAGAGCACCTCCAGCATCGTCGAGCGGGTCATCCGGACCTCGATCGCCAAGAGCGAGAGCGCCAGGGTCAGGGTGGGGAGGGCGAGGTGGAGCAGCGCGCTCTGCAGGGAGGCGACATCGCCGGAGAGCAGGGCGTCGATGACGTAGAGGCCGGTGGTGTGGGCCGGGGCCAGGTCGCTGGTCCCGAGGCGCCCGGCCAAGGGGAACCAGTCCAGCCAGCGCGAGAAGACGAGCTGCAGGATCAGCCCGAAGAAGAAGACCGGAAAGGAGAGGCCGCTCAGGCTGACGAGCTGCGCAACCAGATCGAGCGGACCGCCCCGCCCGATCGCGGCGACGAGGCCGAGGGGGATGCCCATCACGATCGTCACGATCATCGCCGCCCCGGTCAACTCCAGGGTGGCGGGAAAGTACTCGCGCAGGTCGGACCCGACGTCGGTGCTGGTGCGCATGGAGACGCCGAGATCGCCCCGGGTCAGCTTGGCCAGATAGATCAGGTACTGCTGGGGGAGGGGACGGTCCAGGCCGAAGGCCTTCCGGACGGCCGCCACCTGCTCCGGCCCGGCGTGCTCGCCCGCGATCAGCTTGGCGGGGTCGGCCGGGATCAGATGGGTGAGGACAAAGAGGAGAAGGCTCACCCCGAGCAGGAGGGGCAGCAGCAGGGCGAGCCGTCTCAGGATGTACTGCGCCACCTGGAGCGCTGCCGGTCAACCCTTGTGGATCCCGTACAGATCGAACGTATTGCCCAGCAGCGGATTGTAGCTGAATCCCTGGATGTCGCTGCGCATGGGGACGCGATTGATCAGGGTGCCGATGAAGATCGCCGGAGCCTCCGCCACGATGACCAACTGGGCCTCCCGGAACATCTGAAGCCTCCGCATCGGCGCGGTGATCTGGTTGGCGCCCGCCAGCAGCCGTTCCACACGATCGTTCGCGTAGAAGCTGAAGTTCCACCCGGCGGTCCCCCAGGAGTCCCTGCCGAACGTGGCATCGATCATGGCGGACGGGTCTGCGTAGTCGGGATAATTGCGAACGGGCAGCAGATCGGGCGCGGTCTCGGGCTTGCCGGCCTTGTCCAGCAGCACCGAGGACGTCATCTCCTGGATCGTCACCTGGATGTTCAGTTCCTTGAGGCCGGCCTGAAGGATCTCCGCGGCCTTGCGAAACGTCGGATCGCCCTGGAAGAGGAACAGCGACAGCGTGAATCCGCCCTTTGGGCGGCTCGACTCGCTCAGCAGCTGACTGGCCTTCGCCAGATCCAGCTTGTACGGCTTGGCCGTGACGAGGTGCGCCGGATCGTTCTCGGGCAGCGGGCCGTTGAGCGGCGCGAGGCGGCCATTGAAGATGGCCTGGCGGGCGCCATCGTAGTCGAACGCGTACGACAGCGCCTGGCGGATCTTCGGATCCTTGAGCGGCTCGCGCTGGCAGTGCATGGCGATGTAGAAGATCCGCATGGTGGGGTTTTCGGCGATCTTGATGCCCGGCTGCTTGGCGAGGGCGTCGATGAGGTCGGGCGCCACGACGGTGGCGATGTCCGCGTCCCCCCGCTCCAGCATCAGCCGCTGGGTGGACGCCTCCGTCACGATCTGGAAGATGACGCGCTTGAAGTGGGAGCCCTGCCACCCGCCCCAGTATCCAGGAAACTGGCTGAGCGTCACCTGCTGCTGCCCCTTGTCCCAGCGCTCGAGCGTGTAGGGACCGGTCCCGGCGGCATGGTCCCGAAGCCAGCCCTGCGCCAGGTCGTCGCCCGAGGCGTGCTCGGCGACGGCCTTCGGACTCACGACCAGGCCGCCCGAAATCGACGCCAGCTTGGCCAGGAACGCGGCGTCGGAGTCCTTCAAGTTGAACCGCACCGTCATGGCATCGGGCGTCTCAATGCTCGCGACGACCGGCTTGAAGGCGTAGGCGAACCCGCGGTTGATCTTGATCAGCCGGTCGAACGTGACCTTGACGGCCTCGGACGTGAGCGCGGCGCCGTCGTGGAACTTGACGCCGGGGCGCAGCATCAACGTCCACTGCTTGACGTCCGGAGAGGCGCTCCAGGCGGTCGCCAGTTTGGGAATGATCCTCGGGGTACTCCCATCCAGAGCCACAAGGGTCTCGTAGATCCCCCGGGTGATGCGCACCGTGTTGTCGTAGACGATCTGCGGGTCGAAGGTCTGGACGCTCGTATCCTGCGAGACCACGAGCGTGTCGCCCTTCGCGATGACCCGTCCCGCCCGGATCAGCCGCTCGAGCTCGGCGCTCCCAATGCCCACGGCGGCGCCGGCCAGGCTCACCCCCCGGAGCAGCTCCCGCCGGGACAGCCTCCCGCCGCGCGTTTGTCTGTTCATGCTCTCCCCTCCTCTGAGGCGGCCTGGATGACCGGCCTGCCTTCGGATTCCCTGGCAAAGATCGCGGCGATCGCGTCGAGGATCAGGCGCGCCGCCGAGCGGGCCGTCACCTCGGCCCAATCGTACGGCGGGGAGACCTCGACGAGGTCGAACCCCACCACGCGGCCGCGCTTCACGACGGCGCGGATGGCCTCGCACAGCTCCCGGTACGTGAGTCCCCCGGGCTCCGGCGTGCCGGTCCCGGGCGCCTGGGCGATGTCCAGCACGTCGATGTCAACGGTGAGGTAGCACGCCGCGCCGGAGGGGACCGAGCGGGCGGCCGCCTCCGGCCCGTCCCGGCGCAGCGCCGAAGCCGTCACGATGCGCGCCCCGTAGGTCCGGGCCGCCGAGAGGGGCTCGGGATACTTTTGCAATCCCTTGATCCCGATCTGTGAGATGCCGGTGACGAATGGAAGCTCGGAGGCGCGGCGCATGACGTTCCCATGGCCCAGGCGTGTCCCCCGCCGCTCGTCCACGAAGTCCTGATGCGTATCAAACTGCACGACGTGGATCGGGCCGCGCCCGGCAAACGCGCGCAGCGCCGGATAGGTAATGGAATGGTCGCCGCCGACGATCACCGGCAGGCGGCCGGCGCCGGCGATCGCGGCGACGCCCGCCGTGATCCTCTCGAGATTCGCCGTGATGTCCGCGGGGGCGATCTCCACGTCCCCGCAGTCGGCCATGGTGATCCCCTGAAGGATCCACCGCCCCAGGTCGAGGTCGAACCAGCCGCCCGCGGCGTTGCCATCGTCATCGATGTAGCGATACCAGGCCGACGCCGCGCGCACGGCGGCCGGACCGAAGCGGGCTCCGGGACGGAGCGTGGTGCCCAGATCGAACGGCACGCCCACGAACGCCACGTCGGCGTCCGGGGCAGCCCCCGGGGCGCACGGGGGCGCGCCGTAGAAGGTGAGGGACGCGGGCCGAAGGCCCTGCGCGGAGGGCGGGGTCACAGAGGGGATGCGGGGGTCGCCCGGAACTCCGACCACAGCTCGTCCACGGCCCCGGGGCGGCTCATTACGTCGAGCGCCGTCATCGCCAGCCCCTTCGCCGCGAGGAGCATCGCCGCGTACCCCCTGGGAGAGCGGGCGGCCTCCCGGAACTCGGGGGTGTGGCCCGAGACCTCATCGGCGATCTTGAGGTACGGGTGGATCGTGGGAACGATCATGCTGACGTTGCCGATGTCCGACGACCCGACGCCCCCTTGACCCGGCGGCTGCTCGCCTTCGACGCCGAGGCGCCGCATGTTGTCGGCGAAAAGACCGGCCAGGGCGCGGTTGTTCTTGCGCTCGGCATAGACAAGCCCTTCCGTCAGCTCGACCCGCGCGCCGGTCGCGACGGCGGCCCCCTCGGCGCAGCGCCTGACCTTCGCCATCACGTCCACGAGCGCCCGGCGCGTGCCCGCGCGGACGAGAAACTCTCCCTGCGCAAAGGCCGGCACGATGTTCGGCGCGTCTCCGCCGTGCGTGATGATGCCGTGAATGCGGACGTCGCTCGTCACATGCTGGCGCAGCGCGTCGATCGCGCGGTAGGTCAGGAGCAGGGCATTGAGCGCGTTGATCCCCGCCTCCGGCATGGCCGCGGCGTGCGCGGCGCGGCCGTGGAACGCCGTGGTCAGCGACTGCGCGGCCAACGCGCCCCGCGTCCACCAGTTGTTCCGCGAGGGGTGGAACATCATGGCGGCGTCGATCCCGGAAAAGACCCCCGCATCGGCCATGATCACCTTGCCGCCGGCCGTCTCTTCGGCGGGCGTTCCCAGGACGGTCAGCGTCCCGGACAGACGGGGGAGGGCGCGGCGGAGCGCGGCGGCGGCGCCCACGCTGGCCGTGCAGATCAGGTTGTGACCGCAGGCGTGGCCCAGTCCGGCGAGGGCATCGTATTCCGCGAGCAGGGCGACGTGGGGACGGTCCTGGGTGCCCCGATGCCGGGCGCGAAACGCCGTCTCCAGGCCGGCGATGGGCTGTTCAACGGTGAAACCCGCCTCCTGGAGGAACGCGCCGAGCCACCGCGCCGCCTGATGCTCCTGGAGGCCGGTCTCCGGATGCTCGTGGATGCGGGCGCTCAGCGAGACGAGGTCGTCCCGCATCGCGTCGACTTCCGCGCACACGCGATCCTTGGGTGCGCTGAGATCGTCCACCCGTCCCCCCCTGTGGAAGCGGCCGCGCCTGAGACCCGCGGAGCCCGAGTGAGACTTGGCCCTACGCGACCGGTGATCCTCTAGCCAAACTGTATGGCCGGCGGCACCTCAGCATTCATCAACGAGGCTCCCCCGTCCGCGTAGAGCACCTGTCCCGTCATCCAGGCCGCCTCTTCCGTGGAGAGCAGCGTCACGATGTTCCCAATGTCGGCCGGCGTCCCCAACCGCCTCATCGGCGTCCACCCATCCTTGTGCCAGTTCCGGATGAGGTCCTGCGCCTGGGCCGGGAGCGTGTTCAACACGCTGTCCTCGGTCCACCCCGGGCTGACGGCATTCACCGTGATGCCTCGCCTGGCCAGTCCGACCGCGAAGTAGCGGACCAGCGATTCCATCGCCGCCTTCGCCGAGCCCATGCCAACCCACGGCTGCAGGCTCCCCGTGCGGCTGCCGGCGCCGTACGTGATGGCGAAGATCCTTCCGCCGTCCGGCATGATCCGGGCCGCTTCGCGCACCCCGAGCAAGAATGCCCGGGCCTGCGAGTTGAACGCCGTGTCCCACTGCTCCGGGGTAATGTCCATGGGGCCCTGGTAGAATTCCGGCAGCTCCGGGCGCGCGTTGCTCACAAAGATGTCCAGCCCGCCGAACTCGGACCGGACCCTGTCGAACATCTTCGTGATCGCCTCGGGCTTCGAGACGTCGGCCTGCACGATGAACCCATCGGAATCGCGCTTGCGGACCTCCGAGAGCGTCTCCGCGGCGGCGCGCTCGTTCCGGTAGTAGTGCACCGCCACGCGCACGGCATGCTCGGCAAGCTTGAGCGCGATGCCCCTGCCGATCCCGCGCGAACTGCCCGTCACCAGAGCGTGCTTCGCCTTGATCCCCATGACACTCCCCCTGTGGAGCGCATTTGGTGCGGAAGGTAGATGCCGGGTGCGCGGCTGGACACGGTGTGCGTCGCGATCAGTGTGGCACAAGACGTTCGCGAAGCGATCCGGTGCGTTCCTGCCTTGCCTGTGGTCCGCTCCTCGCCACGATTGACCTTCGCGACTCGCTATGGGCGGCCGTCCGCGATCCCCAGGTAAATGTTCTGGACCTGCGGGTCGTTCCGGAGTTCCCGGGCGGGCCCCTCCAGCACGGTCCGGCCGGTCTGCAGCACGTACGCGCGGTCGGCCACCTCCAAGGCGAGATGCACCGACTGCTCGGCCAGCAGCAGGGTCAGCCCCTCCCGATGGAGGCGGTGGAGGGTCTCGTAGAGCGCATCCACAATCGTGGGAGCCAGGCCGAGGGAGGGCTCATCGAGCAGCAGCAGTTTCGGGTCGCTCATGAGCGCCCGGCCGAGGGCCAGCATCTGGCGCTCGCCGCCGCTCAGCGTCCCGGCGCGCTGCTTCGCGCGCTGCGCCAGGCTGGGGAAGAGCGTGTAGACCCGGTCGAGGAGGTGAGGGAGGCGCGAGCGGGCGGAGAGGGCCACCGCCCCCAGCCGCAGGTTCTGCTCCACCGTTTGTTTGGCAAAGAGGCGCCAGCCTTCGGGAGAGAGGGTCAAGCCTTTCCGCACGATGCGGGCGGCGCCGAGACGTTCGATGCGCTCCCCGCTCCACTCAATCGCGCCGGCGCTGGCACTCACGAGTCCGGCGATCGCGTTCAGCGTTGTGGTCTTCCCCGCCCCATTCGAGCCGAGCAGCGCCACCACGCTCCCCCGCCGGACCTCCAGGGAGACATCGGCCACCCCCGCCAGGTCGCCGTACCGCACCTCGAGGTGGGTGACGCTCAGCGTGCCGGTCACGGAGCCCTCCCGCCGGGCCGGCGTTTGCCGAGGTAGGCGTCGACGACCAGCGGGTTGTTCACGATCTCGCCGGGCGCGCCTTCGGCGATGATCTTCCCCTGGTGGAACACGATGACGCGGGGGGCCAGGGTGAAGATCACCTCCATGAGGTGCTCGACGATCAACAGGGTGACGCCCATGGTGTGGATGGCGCGCACCAGCGCGATCGCCTGCTGGATCTCCGAGGGCGTGAGCCCGGCGAGCGCCTCGTCAAGAAGGAGCAGGCGCGGCTCCGTCGCGAGCGCGCGGGCGATCTCCAACCGCTTGCGCCCGGGAGTGCCCAGGGTCCCGGCCCGGTGGTGGGCGAGGGCCGCCAAACCGGTGAACTCGAGGACCCGCATCGTCGCCGCTTGGGCGTCGGCCCGTCGCGGATGGCGAAGGAAGGCGCCGACCATGGCGTTGTCCAGGATGGTCATTTCCTCGAACGTGGCCGGCACCTGGTGGGTCCGCGCCAGGCCCAGCCGGGCGTGCGCTTCAGGAGACGCGCGGGTCACGTCCGCGCCGTTGAACACGACGGAGCCGCCCGTCGGCGGCAGTTCGCCGGCCAGGCAATTGAAGAAGGTAGACTTCCCGGCGCCGTTCGGCCCGATGATGCCGACAATCTCCCCTTCGTTCACCCGCAGGTCGGCCTGGGCGACCGCGGTGAAGCCGTCGAAGGACTTGGTCACGCTCTGCGCGCTAAGCAGGATGGCCGTTCCGGATCCTCTCCGGCCGGAGCACCCGCGGGGCCAGGGATCGCCGCCACAACTCCAGCAGGCCCCCCGGCTCGAACCGGCACAACAGGAGGATGATCGCCCCATAGAAGATGTACGTCAGGCCCGTGCCCCCGCCGCCGAACAGCGTGTTGGACTCCGTCTGCAGCGGCACCAGGATGGCCGCGCCCAGTAGCGGGCCGGACAGGGTCCCGGCGCCGCCCAGGGCCGCGACGATCACCATCTGGACGGAGACGAGGATGCCGAGCCCGCTGTCGGGGTCGATGAACCCGATCATGAGGGCGTACAAGGACCCCGCGAGCGCCGTGAACGCGGCGCTCAGCATCAGCGCGTACAGCTTGTACCGCCGCACGGGAACGCCGAGGCTCCGCGCCGCCCGCTCCCCGGCCCGGATCGCCCGCAGGTAGTAGCCCATCCGGCTCTGCTCCATCCATGCGGTCGCGCCCAGCAGCGCGGCGAGGACGAACAGGAAGATGTAGTAGTACGGCACCGAGCTGCGGAACGACAGGTCCCAGAGGGTCCGTCCGCCCGCGGGACCCTGCAGCCCCACCGCCGCCCCGAGCAACGGCCAGTTGCTCACGAGGATCCGGGTGAGCTCGGCGACGGCGATGGTCGCCATGGAGAAGTAGTGGCCCTGCAGCCGGAACGTGGGGGCGCCGATCAGCATGGCGATCGCGATGCTCACCGCCGCGCCGACGGGCACGCCCAGCAACGGCGCGCTCTGCCAGCGGCTGTAGAGGAGCAGCGGCATGTACGCCCCCGCGCCAAAGAAGATGGCGTGGCCGAAGGACACCTGGCCCGCGTACCCGCCCAGGATGTTCCAGGCGGACGCGGAGATCGCCGCCAGCAGCACGAGGGCCATGGTGCGCTCGTAGAAGGGCCCCCGCAGCACCAGCGGGGCCAGGAGCAGCGCCGCGAGGACGGCCGTCCACCTCCACCGCATCAGGCGCGCTGCCCCATCAGCCCCTGGGGCCGCACCCAGAGGATCCCCACGAAGAGCGCGTACACGACCACGTCCTGATACACCGGGCCGATGTAGAAGGCGGAGGTCGCCTCGATCAGCCCGATGAGGAGGCCGGCCAGCATCGCGCCGGGCACGCTCCCGAATCCCCCGAAAGCGACCACCACAAAGGCGATCAGCGCGAGCGATTCCCCCACGGTCGGCGAGATGTAATAGAACGTCGCGATCAGCGCGCCCGCGATCCCGGCGGCGGCCGAGGCCATCCCCCAGGCCAGCGCCTGCATCCGGTCGGGGTTGATCCCCATCAGCATCGCCGCCTGGCGGTCCTCCGCGACCGCCAGAATCTGGCTCCCCAGCGCCGTCCGGGTGAGCAGGACGTGCAATCCCAGCGTCAGGGCGAGGGCGACGACGCCGGCGACGAACTGCGGGATCCCGATGAAGATTGGGCCCAGCTTCACGGTGCCGCCCAGGACCGAGCCGGGGAGCGTCACGAAGTTCGCCGAAAAGATCCAGAACGCGGTGTAGCGCACCAGGAGGGCCAGCCCGAACGTGGACAGGAGCTGCGCCAGCATGGGGCCGCGCATGACGCGGCGGATCAGCCCATAGTAGACGGCCGTACCGAACCCGAACAGGAGGCCGCCGGCGAGCAGGGAAAACGCCAGCGCTCCCGCGTGCAGCCACGTGACCGCGAGAAACGCGATGTACATCCCGGCCATGACGAAGTCGCCGTGGGCGAAGTTGATGACGTTCATCATGCCCCAGATCAGCGTCAGGCCGGAAGAAAACAGCGCGTAGACGGCCCCCAGCAGGAGGCCGCCGGCGAGCACCTGGGCCGCTGTTGCCACTGCTCCCTATTGCTGCGAGCCCTTAAACGGCCATTCCAGCGCGTGCTGCGCCGCGGAGGCCGGCCAGATGGTGACATAGTCGGTTCCGATCAACTGGGTGATGTACGTGTACGCCAGGATGTTCTGGCCGGTCGCATCGAAGCGGACGCCCTTGTACCCCATCATCAACTGCCCCGGCGTGAGGTTCGTCTCCGCGAGGGCCTTGCGGATGGCCTCCGGGGCGGTGGATCCGGCGCGGTTGATGGCGTCGGCGAGGACCAGGAAGCCCTGCATGTTGCGGCCGCTGGTGTCGTCGAGATCCCGCCCGGTTTTCGCCTTGTACATCTCGTTGATCCGGTACGTGGCGCTCCCCGGCCTGCCGATCGACCAGGCGCTGCGGTTGATGGCCCCCTGGGCGATCGTCCCGACGCTCTTGACGAACGAGGGGTCGGAGAACCCGGAGTCGTCCCCGATCACCATCTTGGGCGTATAGCTCAGGTTCTTGAAGGTCTTCATATAGAGGATAGAGTCGGAGGTGTAACTGACGAAGATGACGACGTCGGGATCCTTCTCCTTTAGCTGGAGCACCTGCGCCGAGACGTCCGTGCCGTTCGCGTTGTACGGGATCTGCGCGACGACCTGATAACCTTCCTTGAGCGCCCGCTCTCGAATCCCCCCGCCGACGGAGGTGCCGTACTCCGTGTTCTCGTTGACGATGGCGATTGTCTTGACCGGATGCCCCATCTTGTTGACATCGGCCAGAAAGCCCACGTAGGCATTGGCAAAGTCGGGCCCGATCGGCGTCGTGCGAAACACCCACTTGAAGCCGCGGCCGGTGATGTTCGGCGACGACGAGTCGCCGACCATCCAGGGGAGTTCGTTCCGCTCGGCCACGGTCGTTGCGGCGAAGGTCACCGAGGACTGGTAAGCGCCCTGGAGAGCCACGACGTGCTCCTGGGTGATCAGCCGGAGGGCCTCGCTCTGGCCGATGGACGGGTTGCCCTGATGGTCCGCGAAGATGAATTCGATCCGAGCGCCGCCGAGCCTCGCCAGGCCCGCCGCCGCGGCCAGCGGCAGATTGGGCATCTCCGGGTGGGCCTCGTTGACGATCTGCGCCCCGACCTCGATCGCCGCCTTGGACGCCTGACCGGCCGCCCCGGCGTTCCCGCTCAGGGGCAGGAGGACTCCGATCTTCACGGGAGCCTCGGCGCTCACGGTTGCGCGGTCCACCCGGCCCAGCATCACGCCGGGCACCATCAGGACCGCGAGGAATACCAGCACTCTTCGCATGCCGCTCACCCCTCTGCGCTTTCGCGATTCATTGGTACGCCGGTGACGATCAGCATTCGATTGTGCGAGGGGGCCCTCCTTGTGCCCGGCAGGGCGCGCGGGCCACGCTGTCGTGGGCTGCGCTCTGCGACACTTTGGAGAAGAGGGCTTCCCCGCGATCTCTGCGAACAACGTCAGACCATGACGGTGAGATTCGGATTCTCGCTGCAGGGGCGCGGAGCGCTGGCGGACCGCGAGACCATCACCACCCTGGCCAGGCGGGCGGAGGCCCTCGGGTACGACTCCATCTGGGTGACCGACCGCCTGCTCATCCCGGTCGAGAGCCGTTCAGCGTACCCCTACTCGTCCACCGGCGCATTCCCGCTCGGCCCGGACGAGCCCTGGCTGGAATCGCTGACCGCCATCACCTACCTGGCCACCGCGACGCAGCGGATCACGGTCGGCACCAGCGTTCTGGTCATTCCGTATCGCAACCCGATCATCGCGGCCAAGACGCTGGCCACGGCCGACTATCTCTCCGGGGGGCGGATCATCCTGGGCGCGGGAGCCGGGTGGTGGCGTGAAGAATTTGCGGCGCTCGGGGTCCCGTTCGAGGATCGGTCGGCCAGAATGGTGGAGCACCTTCGGCTGATGAAGGAGATCTGGACCAGGCCGCGCGTGGCTTTTGAGGGGAAGTTCACGCGGATCGCCGAGGCGGGCGGTGTCCGCCCGCACCCGGTCCAGCAGCCGCACATCCCGATCTGGATCGGCGGCCACAGCGAGGCGGCGCTGCGCCGGGTCGTGGCGGTGGGCGACGGCTGGCATCCGCTCGGTCTCCGGCCGCCGGTAACCCTCGATCCTCCCGAGATGGCGGCCAAGGTGGGTCGTCTCCGGACCCTCGCCGCCGCGGCCGGGCGGAACCCGGAGGCGATCACCATCTCGTTCAAGGCGCCGCTGAAACTGGATGCCGGTGTGGGCGCGGGGCGACGCCCGCTCACCGGCTCACCCCCGCAGATCGTCGAGGACCTTCAGGCGTACGTGAAGGCCGGGGTCCGTCACTTTGTGTTGGACTTCTCCATCACAACGAAGCCGGAGATGATCGAGACCCTCGAGCGCTTCGCGGCCGAGGTCCGGCCCTCGGTGCGCGGCTAAAGCGCGCGGGCCGCATCTGATGGTTGAGATCGAAATATCCCCCACTCACCTGATTATCCACGTCGCAGGCGCGGACAAGATCCTCGCGTTCAAGAGCCAACTGACGGTCCCCCTCGCGCATGTCGTGAAGGCCGAGGCCGACCCGACCCCCGCTCTGCGATACTGGAAGGGGTGGAGGCTACCCGGGACGAGCGTTCCCGGAGTGCTGACGGCGGGCAGCTTCTATCAGCACGGCGAATGGACGTTTTGGGATGTGCGTGACCCGGAAAAGACGATCGTCGTCCATCTTGCGCACGAGCATTACAAAGCCCTCGTTGTCGAGGTCGATGATCCCCAAAGAACTACGCAAAGTATCAATGCTGTTGTCGCAACTGCCAGGTAACCACCAGAGCACGTAGCATCGTTTTTATTCTCGCTCAATGAAACAATCTGGACCCGGTTTGAGATCGCGCAGTAGGCTCGAATGGCTCGCCAGCCCTAATAAAATCTGGTGGGCCGTGCAGGACTCGAACCCGCGACGCCCGGGTTAAAGGCCCGGCGCTCTGCCCGCTGAGCTAACGGCCCACAACTCCAATTCTATCACGTTTTTGCAGCCGATCTAGCGGCCGAACAGCCAGCCGCCGTTGACGTTCAGGACCTCGCCGGTCACGAACGAAGCATCGGGAGAGCCCTGGAGAGCGCGGCCGAGGGGATCGACCGGGTCGAAGCGAACTCTGGGGGCAAGATGGCTGAGCAGGGATGGGCGGTGATCCTCGGCGCCAGCAGCGGGTTCGGGGAGGCGACCGGCCTCGAACTCGCCCGGAGCGGGTACAACATCATCGGGGTGCATCTGGACCGCAAGGGCACGCAGGCCCACGTGGACGAGGTGATCGAGGGGATCCGGGCGGCGGGCCGGCGGGCGCTGTTCTTCAACGTCAACGCCGCGGACCCGGAGCGGCGGGAAGAAGTCCTGCTCCGCGCGTCGGAGGAGATGGGTCCCGCGGGCACGGTATCGGTGCTCCTGCACTCCCTCGCCTTCGGGAACCTCCGGCCGTACATCGCCGCCACCCCTCAGGACGCGATCACGCAGGCGCAGATGGACATGACGCTCGGGGTCATGGCGCACAGCCTCGTGTACTGGGTGCAGGATCTCGTACACCGGAGGCTGATGCGCAAGGGCGGGAAGGTCTTCGCGATGACAAGCGCCGGCGGCACCCGGGTGCTGCCCAACTATGGCGCGGTGTCGGCGGCGAAGGCGGCGCTGGAATCCCACGTCCGGCAGCTGGCCATGGAACTGGCGCCGCGCGGGATCGCTGTGAACGCCATCCGCGCAGGGGTGACCGACACCCCGGCGCTCAGGAAGATCCCGGGGCACGAGATCATCGCCGAGACCGCGCTCAAGCGCAATCCCTCGGGACGGCTCACCGCTCCTCAGGATGTGGCGCGCGCGATCGCGGCCCTCTGCGGTGCCGGGACCGGGTGGATCACCGGCAACGTCATCGGTGTGGACGGCGGGGAAGATATCATCGGCTGAAGGCGGTTATTGAGGATCGAGATTCTGCCAGTGCACGGATCGCAGGGCCTCATCCAGCGAGTCGGCTCTCCCTGTTGCCGACTTGCTGCCTGCTTTGGCTTGGATCTCATACCGGTTGGCGAACGCTGGCGTCTTATAGAGGATTTCGATGATGACCCGCTGAGTCATCCCGCCTCGTGTTCTGCGGTCACATTTGACCGTAGCGACAATTTCGCGCACTGCATGAATTCCTGACACATCCTTCAATCGGTTAATGGCGTACAGCACGTCGCCCAAGGGCATGCCCAATCTCCCCGAAGGTGATGGGTGTGCCACATCTCCAGCATGACTTCAGCGGCCCCCTCAGTAATCTGTCCTTCGGATAAACCCTTGAGTTCTTAATTGCGATCAGTGAAAACCCTGAAATGGGACGAGTAATACATCGCAACGCATGTGCGGTTCTTGATGGGCGGGGAGCGCGGGCAGTCGCCTACGGCTTTTGGATCATCGCCAGGACGGCCCTGGCAATCGGAAGGAAAGGGGGAGTGGCTCAACCGCGCTGCTCGATGGGCACAAACACGCGGTTGCGCGGGCCCACGTACTCGGCCCGGGGACGGATCAGGCGGTTATCGGCATACTGCTCGAGAACGTGGGCCGTCCACCCGCTGATCCGGCTCACCGCGAAGACGGGGGTGAACAGGTCGATCGGAATCCCCAGCGCGTAGTACGTCGACGCCGAGTAGAAGTCGACGTTCGCGTAGATGCGCTTTTCGCGCAGCATGTACTGCTCGATCTCCCGGGACATCTCATACCACTGGGGCTGTCCGTGCTGGCGGCCGAGCGCCTCCGACATCCGCCGCAGGTGCGTGGCCCGGGGATCCTCGGTTCGGTACACCCGGTGGCCGAATCCTGGAATCTTCTTCTTGGCGGCGAGCAGCGCCGCGACCGCCGGAAGCACCTTCGCCGGCTGCCCAATCTCGAGCAGCAGCCGCATCACGCTCTCGTTGGCGCCGCCGTGGAGCGGGCCCTTGAGCGTACCGATCGCGGAGGTGACCGCCGAATGCATGTCGGCGAGCGTGGCGGCGGTGACCCGGGCGGAGAAGGTGCTGGCGTTGAGCTCGTGGTCGGCGTGCAGGACCAGGGCGATATCGACGGCCCGGATGCTCTCCGGATCGGCTCGCTTCCCCCACAGCATGTACAGGAAGTTGGCGGCGTGGCTCAACTGCGGATCGGGCGCCACCGGAGCCTGCCCGGCCCGGATCCGCCCGATCGCGGCGACGACTGTGCCGATCTGGGCGGTGAGGCGAACCGACTTCCGGACGTTGGCGGCGGTGGAGTTGTCCCGCGCGTCCGGGTCGTAGAGCCCCAG
>DATHLI010000171.1:0-1787 GCA_035488355.1 bacterium
GATCTGGAAGCTGGTCTCGCGGGTGTTCCCGGAGAACACCGCGAGCCTCCGGCTGCTCCGCTCCGTCGGGTTTCGCGAAGTGGGCACCTACGAAAAGCACGCCCGGCTCGACGGCGTCTGGCGGGACGTGGTGATCGTGGAGCGGCTGATCCCGGCCAATCTCACCCCCTAGAGCCGGTCACTCGGAGACGGACACGGGCTCCTCGGCCCGCCCGCCGCGGCGCAAGAGCAGCACGAGCGGCAGGCAGCAGAGAAACAGCACGGCCATCACCGCGAACGCATAGTCGAAGGCGATCACGGCGGCCTGCCGGCCGATCTCGCGGCCGAGCAGCGCGAGCGCCTGGAGGCGGGCGCGGCCCGGGTCGATCCCGCGGGCGGCGAATCCGGCCTGGAAGGTCTGCCACCAATGCATGAAGACCGGGTTGTAGGGGGAGGCGTACCGGACCAGGTTCGCGCTGGCCGTCGTGGTCTTGTGGTCCACGAGCGTGACCACGATCGCGGTCCCCAGGCTGCCGCCCAGCTGCCGGACGAGGTTGAAGAGCCCCGCGGCGTTCTGTATCTGGGGCCGCGGGATCGTCGCCATCGAGGTGGTCGACAGCGCGACGAAGACGAACGCAAACGCCACGCCCTGGCCGATCTGGGGGATCAGGATCTGCACAGGGCTCGCGGAGACGGTGAACCGCGCCATCAGAAACGTGGAGACGGTGGCCAGCAGCAGCCCGCTCACGGCCATGACATAGACGCCCGCCCGGTTGTAGAGGGCGCCGGCGACAGGCATCATCAGCACCATGACGAGCGACCGCGGCATCAGGGCCAGACCGGCCTGGGTGGCATCGTACCCCAGCAGGTTTTGTAAAAAGAGCGGCAGCAGGATCAGGCCGCCGAACAGGGCGACGCCGAGCACGCCGATGATGAGCGTCCCGGCCGCGAACGAAGAGTTCGACAGGATGCGCAGGTCCACCACGGGGGCCGGGATCCGGAGCTCCCAGAGGATGAACGCGGCCAGGGTCGTCGCCGCCAGCAGTCCCAGGGTCACGATCAGGGGACTCCCAAACCAGCCCTCCCGCTCGCCCTCCTCCAGCATCGTCAGCAGCGAGGTGAGGCCGACCGCCATCAGCCCGATCCCCACCCCGTCGATCTTGTGCAGTCCCCGCGCCCGCATGTAGGGCGGATCGACGATGAACTGCTGGACCATGAACAACGACAGCACCCCGACCGGCAGGTTGACAAAGAAGATCCACGGCCACGAGTAATTGTCCGTCAGCCAGCCGCCGAGCGTCGGTCCCAGCGCCGGCCCGAGCAGGACGAGCATGCCGAAGTATCCCATCGCCTGCGCCTGTTCCCGCAGGGGAAACGTCTCCCGCATGATCGACTGGGACACCGGCTGCAGGACCCCGCCGCCCAATCCCTGGATGACCCGGAACGCGATCAACTGCCCAAGCGTTCGGGAGAATCCGCACAAGGCCGAGGCGACGGTGAAGAGCACGACCGAGAGCTGATACATCCGCTTGCGGCCGAGGACGGAGGAGAGCCACGCCGTCAGCGGCATCACGAGCGCCACCGCGATCAGGTAGGAGGTGGTCACCCAGGTGACGCCCTGGATCGTCGCGCCGAAGGAGGCCTGGATGTGGACGAGGGCGATGTTGACCACGCTCGTGTCGATCGTGGCCATGATCGTCCCCAGCACGATGGACAGCGTCACGAGCCACTTGTTGACGCCGCCGGCCCCCGCGGCCCCGATCGCCGCCGTCCCCGCCTCTGCCGCCATTCGCTATCGCGCCGCCGTT
>DATHLI010000172.1:0-7256 GCA_035488355.1 bacterium
GGATGCGCGATCGCGTCGAGGGCGATCTCGGCCAGCGTGTGCTTGAGCCTGACGTAGCTCATGAACCTGGACCGGCAGGTGCGGTCGCCCGGCGCGTCTGGGCGATATTACCCGACCGGAACCCGGCCAAACGTGAGCATCGTCTCGCGCAGCTCCTCCGGCGCCGCGGCGGGCGGCGCGCACTCCGTGGCGCTGCAGACGTAGGCCCGCGGGGCCGGTCCGCCGGCCACGGCCGGCGGGATCACCGAGGGCAACCGCCCCGCCGATGCGGACGGATCGTGCAGGTGGATGACCGCGCCGGGGCGGTAGGTGACGAGCGCGGCCCGGTGGAGCGCCTCGACGGCGGGATCGCGGCGCGGACCGACCACGACCACGTGCAGCGGAGGATCCACGTGCAGGTCGAGCGCGAGGAGCAGGCTCGCGGCGAACAACCCATGCGCGGCGCTGCCCGGCGCGCACGCGCGCAGCACCTGCTCCGCCGCATCGCGGTACCGGGCCTCGCCGGTGAGGATGGCGAGGCGGTCCAGGACCAGCGCGGCGACGGCGTTGCCCGCGGGCGTAGGAGAGTCCTGGACCGGGACATGGGGCAGCCCCAGCACGGCGGGGACGTCCCGGCTCACGTCGGAGACGCTTGGGTCTCGGGTGGCGGCGTGTTGCGCGGTGTCGTACAGCGCACCCCACGGCGCCGGAAACTCCCGGAGGACGTACGCCATCGTCTCCTCGGCGAGGCCCAAGTAGCGGGGGTCTCCGGTGTGCTCGAACGCGTCCAGCAGCGCCCGGGCCATGTGCACCTGATCGTCGAGCAGGCCCGAGACTCCGTCCGGCGCGCTTGCGGCATGGCGAAACCCCTGGCCGGGCCGGTAGGCGTCCCGCACGACCCGGTCGAGGGCGCGAAGGGCGACCTCGCGGACGTCCGACCGGTCGAAGCCGCGCGCGGCCTCCAGGAACGCGGAGATCATCATGCCGTTCCATCCCGAATACACCGTCCGGTCGACCTGGGGAGCGGGCCGCTTCCCCCGGGCGGCCAGCAGCCGCTGCCTCCCGCGGGCCAGAAGATCCCGTACCGCCGCGACCGGACGCTCGAGCAGGGCGCCCACCGCGTCCGCGTCCTTGTCGACGAACAGCACGTGGCGGCGGGGATCGTGATGCATTTCTCCGGGGCCGTCAAGACGGTAGATCCGGCTGACGACCGCCAGCTCCTCGGGCGGGAGCACGGCGGCGGCCTCTTCCGGCGTCCAGGTATAGTAGTCTCCGTCGTCCTCGAGGCTCTGGTCCGCGTCCTGGCTCCCGAAGAATCCTCCCTGCGCGCCATCCGAAAGAGTCCCCATCGCGTAGCCCAGAATGCCCTCCGCCACCTCACGGAAGAAGCCGGTTCCCGTCGCCTGGTAGGCGTGGACGTAGTTTCGAAGAATTTCCGAGTTGTCGTAGATCATCTTCTCGAAGTGGGGCACGATCCATGCGGCGTCCACCGAGTACCGGTGGAACCCGCCGCCGAGCTGGTCGTAGACGCCGCCCCGGCCCATCTTCTCGAGCGTCCGGGTGACGATCAGCAGCGCCTGCGGATCGCGGGTCCGATCGTGCACCCGCAGGAGCAGCTCGAGCGCGCCCGTGTGCGGGAACTTCGGCGCGCTCCCAAAGCCGCCGTTCTGCAGATCAAATTGGCGCTCGATGTCGGCGACGGCCTCGGCGACCAGCCGGGGATCCAGCGCATCATCGGAGGCGCGCGCGGTCCCGAGCCGGTGCAGGGCCTGGAAGAGCTCGTCGGCGTACGCGTAGGCCTGGTCGCGCTTGGTGCGGTAGAACTCCGCCACCGCGCGCAGCACCTGCCTGAATCCCGGACGGCCCATCGCGTTGTCGGGAGGGAAGTAAGTTCCGCCGAAAAACACCTTGCCCTCGGGGGTCAGGACCGCGGTCAGAGGCCACCCCCCCTGCCCGGTGATCGCGCTCACGGCGTGCTGGTACCGGACGTCGATATCCGGGCGCTCGTCCCGATCCACCTTCACGGGGATGAAGTGGGCGTTGATGATCCCGGCGATCTCGGGATTCTCGTACGACTCGCGGTCGATGACGTGGCACCAGTGGCACCACACGGCGCCGATGTCGAGCAGGATCGGCTTATCCTCCGTCTTCGCCCGAGCGAACGCCTCGTCGCTCCAGGGATACCACTCCACCGGCTGGTGGGCGGCGGACCGGAGATAGGAGCTTGCAGCGCCGGCAAGTCGATTGGGCATGCGGACCTCCCCTTCATTATACAAGCGGGGAGGGACATAGCAATTCGTAACACGAGAGGAGACACGGGCCGAAACCCGTGTCCCCTCTGCGCTTCTATGATTGAAGCGGAGCGGTCAGACGAAGCGCTTAACGAATGCGAGCGATGTGTCGGCGACCTTTCGCCAGCCGCTATCGATTGTCAGCGCGTGCCCGCGGTTGGGGATCTCGACGAACTCGGTCACGCCCTTGTTGCGCTGCTGCTGCTTGAACGACGCGTCCGCGATCGCCCGCGGGACCGTGTTGTCCTTCTCGCCGGAGATGATCAGCAGCGGTCCGCGTTCCGGGTTCTCCGTGTCGACCTTCGCCTCGGTCCACGGGTTGAGGTTGGCCGTCGCGGCCTGGAAGAGCGGCACGCCTGACGCCGGCACGGCGAAGGTCTGGTAGAGTTCCTTGGCCTCCGCCTCGCTGACGGCGTTGGCGAAGCCGAAGCGGAACTGCTCGAACGTGAGCGGGATCGCCCGCTTGGTGTTGGCCGGGTTCCCGAGGACCGGCCATGCGGACTTCAGGGCCGAAAACGGAAGCGGAAGCACGCCGCGGAACGGAGCCGCGTCGATCGCCACCGTTGCCGAGGCCAGCCCGCGCCCGGCGAGGATCTGCACGAGCAGGCCGCCGAACGAGTGGCCGATGACGGCCGGCTTCTTCTTCAGCCCACGGATGACCTCATCGAAATGGTCCGCGACCTGCCCAACGGTCTTGTGCGCGAAGACCTCGGGGTTCGCGTTCGCCTCGCCGACGGTCTCCGGATCGTCAGGCCAGCCGGGCGTGAGCGTCGCGTAGCCGGCCTCTTCGAACACCGCCGCCCAGCGGTCCCAACTGCTCGGCAGCAACCAGAGGCCGTGGACGAAGACAACTGGTTGCAGCCCAGTCGCGTTCGCGCGCTCGACCTGCCGCCCTTCGTGCGCGATGATGGTCGTCATGTTTCTCCCCCTCTGCCGCGTGGTCGCGGCTGTCATTTCATCGGACGGGAATCCTGCGTAAACAGACCGCTCGTCGATGGACATCTGTGCTTCGAGGTGAGGATTTGAGGGAAACTGGTCAAAGAAAAAAATACGGGAGGCGCTCCCCGGCTGACTTCTCACCGTCTTGGGCCCGCGCCGCCGGTGCCTACCGCCCGCCAGCCGTTCTCCGGGGTTACCCCCGAAGTACACTTAACCAGCTCTCGGCGTCCACGTGCGCGAACTTTTGAGTCGGCTATCTCGTCAGTCGGTTTGCGCCTCCATCATCATTTGTAGCATACATCCTTCACCCGCACAATCCGGAATCTCAGTTCGAGGGATATGTGGATTACTGTGGATAACTTGAGGGCGGCGCGAGGAATCGCCTGTTTTTTCCTCAGCCCGAGCTCTTTTCAACGAAATTGATGCGCAGATTGGTGAGCACGGTCTCCATCTCGCGCCTCGTCTGCTCCTCGATGCGGAGGCGGAGCACATCGAAGATCGCCGCAAACGCATCGATGGCGAGCCTCGCTTCGTCGAGGTTCTTCACAACCTTGTGTGTGATGGGATTGGGCACGAGCCCCATCCCCTCCCATGCCTTGCCGGCGAGGAGGCTCAGGTTCCAGACGAGCACGTCGGCCGTCGGCAGCGCGCCGAGCGGGATGGCCTGAGGGCCGGCGCCGCCGGAGGACGACGGCGAACCCTGGGGGGCCGTTTGCGCCGGCGCATCCGGCTCGCAATTGGAGCGCGGCGCGCCCTGTTCCCGGGCGGCGCCCGCATCCCCCGCCGGCGGCGGGCTCTCTGGTGTCACCGGCCTCACCCCCTTCGGCGCGGATCGAGGTTCGTGCCTACGCTCCGTCCCACGAGTCGAGCCGCAGAAGCGCCCTGCACAACACATCCGCGCCCCGGGCGGCATCTTCCCATGCCGTCCGTTCGAGCGGGGAGTGGCTGATGCCTCCCGCGCTCGGCACAAAGATCATCCCCGCCGGCGCGATGGCGGCGAGGATCTTGGCGTCGTGTCCAGCCCAGCTGGACATGCTCACGATCGGCCAGCCGAGATCCCGTGCGGCCCCCGTGATCTCTTCGCGTACCCCCGCATCCAGCGGCACCGGTGGATCGGTCCAGCGGTTCCGGTGCTCCACCTGGAGCCCGAACCGGCCCGCGCAGCCCTGGGCGGTCGCGACGATCTCACCGCAGAGGCTCTCCAGGAAGCGGCCGTCGGCGCTCCTCAGCTCTACGGTCACGTCCGCGCGGCCCGGGATGACGTTGGTGGCGCCCGGGGACACGGTGCACTGGCCGACCGTCCCCACGGCCCGGCCCCCCGTCCCGCGCGCCATCTCTCTCACCGCCGCCACAAGATCCGCGGCCCCCCACAGCGCATCGCGGCGCGCGTCCATCGGCGTGGTTCCGGCGTGATTCGCTTCACCGCGAAAGACGAACGATAGGCGGACGATCCCAACGATCGCATCGACCGCCGCGAGCGGCGCCCCCCGGCGCTCCAACACCGGTCCCTGCTCGATGTGGAGCTCGAGATACGCGGCGAACGCCCGCGGCATCGTCCTGCGAGGAACTCCGGGATCGAAGGCCCGGATCGCCTCCGCCGCCGACCGGCCGCCGCGATCGGTCAGCGCCTCGAGCGCAGGCGCGCGGCCGGCAGCGCCCTGGGACCCGAGGCACCCCACGCCGAACGAGGTCCCCTCCTCTTCCGCGAACGCCAGGAGGAGCAGGGGATGCCGGAGCGGCGGCCGGGCCTCGCCGAGCGCCGCGGCCGCTTCGATCGCCGCGACGACCCCGAGCGCGCCGTCGAAGATCCCCCCGTTCGGAACGGTGTCCAGGTGGGAGCCGGCGGCGAGCGGCGGAAGCCCGGGCATGGATCCCGGAACGACTCCGAAAAGATTCCCCCAGGGGTCGACGCCGACATCGGCTCCGGCCTCGCGCATCCACCGGGCGGAGACCCGCGCGGCATCCGCGTGCTCGGCCCGGTAGGAGAGGCGCGTGACGCCGCCCTCGCCTGTGCGGCCAATCGCGCTCAACTCGGTGAGGCGCTCGCGCAGCCTGGTGGGGTTGATGCGGGGAGCCGACATAGGCCAATGCCTCCTACCGCGTCCGGGGATCCCAGATCTCTCTCAGGCCATCCCCCGCGACGTTCACGGCGAACACGGTGACGGCGATCGCCACGCCCGGCCAGAACGACAGCCAAAACGCCTGGCTCAGATACTGCTGCCCCGCGTTCAGCATGGACCCCCACGACGGCGTGGGGGGCTGCGTGCCCAGCCCGAGGAAGCTGAGGGTGGCTTCGGTGATGATCGCTCCGGCGACGTTGAGCGATCCCTGCACGACGATCGGCGCGAGGCTATTGGGCAGGAGATGCCGCCAGATGATCCGCCGGTCGGCCGCCCCCAGCGCCCGCGCCGCGTCCACGTACTCCCGCTCGCGCTCGGTGAGCACCTGCGCGCGCATGATCCGCATGAAAACCGGGGTGAGGACGACCGCGATGGCGATCATCGCCTTGGCCAGGCCCGGTCCGAGGACCGCCGCGACGGCCAAGGCCAGCACGAGCTGCGGGAACGAGAGCATCGCGTCGGTGAGGCGCATCAGGAAGTCGTCCAGCCGGCCGCGGTAGAAGCCCGCCATCATCCCGAGGGGCACCCCCGCCGCGATCGCCAGCCCGACGGAGATCACCCCCGCCTCGAGCGACGCGCGCGAGCCGTAGATGATCCGGCTCAGGACGTCACGGCCCAGTTCGTCGGTGCCCAGCGGGTGGCGCGGGCCGGGGGCCTGCAGGGTCGCGGTGAAGTCGGTCTTTACCGGCGAGAAGGGCGCCCCCCACGGGGCGAGCAGCGCCGCGAGCACGATGACCACAAACACAATGAACCCTACGAGCGCTAGCCGGTTGCGGGCGAACCGGCGCGCCAGATGCCCGATCCCGCGGCGCGCGGCGGCCCGGCGGGTCAGCCCCGGAAGCGCGCCGACGGCCAGGCTCACGCGCCGCTCCCCGCCAGCTTGATCCGAGGATCGATCAGCGAGTACACGATGTCTACGGCCAGGTTGATGGCCAGGACCGCGAGCGCGCTGAACATGACCACGCCTTCCAGCATCGGATAGTCGCGGCCATAGATCGACTCCACGGCCAGCCGGCCCAGTCCCGGGAGCGCGAAGATCGTCTCGGTGATTACCGCGCCGCCGAGCAGGGTGCCCATCTGGATCCCCATGACCGTGATCACGGGGATCACCGCGTTTCGGAGCGCGTGGCGGATGAGGACCACCCGCTCCCCGAGGCCCTTCGCGTTCGCCGTCCGCACGTAGTCCGCGCTCAGCACCTCGAGCATGCTGCTCCTGAGCTGGCGCATCACCACCGCCGCGAGCACGACCCCGAGCACGAACGCCGGCATGACGATGGTCCTGAGGTTCAGCGCGGGGTCCTGACTCAGCGGGACGAACCCGGAGGCGGGGAGCCACCGCAGGTGCACCGCGAACAGGTAGATCAGCATGATCCCGAGCCAGAAGTTTGGGATGCTGAGCCCCGTGAGGGCCGCGGCGGAGGCCGAGTAATCCACGGCGGTCCGCCGCCGCCAGGCCGCGACGACCCCCGCGGGAATGGCGATCGTCCACGCGATCAGCAGCGCCGCGATCGTGAGCTCGCCGGTCACCGGCACCTTCTGGAGCACCGTCGCCAGGACTTTCCGGTTGTCCTTGAACGAATGCCCGAAGTCGCCGCGGACCATCCCGCCGACCCACCGGAGATACTGGACGTACAGCGGGCGGTCGAGTCCCAGCTCATGGCGCAGCGCCGCCAGGGCGTCCGGGGGCGCCTCCTCGCCGAGGAACAGCCGGGCGGCGTCGCCCGGCACCAGGTTGATGAGCACGAAGATGATGACGCTGACAAAGAACAGCACCGGGATCATCTGAAGCATCCGGCGGGCGACGAATCGGGTCATACCGACCGGGGTCTCCTCCGCGCTACTGCGGCGACAGCGACACCGTCCGGAACCGCATCATCCCATCAGGGACGTGGTTGAAGCCGTGGACCCGCGTGCTCACGAGCTTGTA
>DATHLI010000173.1:0-2935 GCA_035488355.1 bacterium
TCCCGCTGACCGCACCGCCGCGGCCAAAACACACCCCCGCGTTCAGCCCGGACGGTCGCAGAATCGCATTTGTCTGCCAGCCGGAGAGCGGGGGAAGCGTGCAGATCTGCCTGATGGACGCAGACGGATCGCACGTCACCCAGGTGACCAACTGGCCGGAAGGACAGCGGATCGTGACGAACGCGAACATGTCTCCGCATTTCAGCCCGGACGGACGCAAAATCGCGTTCACGTCAATGCGGGGCGGAAGCGAGCAGATCTACCTGATGAACGCGGACGGGTCCGATGTTGTGCACCTGACCACACCGCCGGGAGAGAACTTCAACCCGGTGTTCATCCCCTGAGCGCCATATCCTGATGGCCGGCATCCACGCTCTCCGCACGAATCATTAGGCGGCATCCCGGAGTCTAGTTCGTCGGGGGGGCGCCCCGGGGACGGCCGGCGGCAGGTGTCATCCGACCGATCCCCGAACATGCGCATCGAGGAGGCCGCCGTGGGCGTCAAGCTCGGTCTGTTCACGATGCCGTTCCATCACCCCAGCCGGGACTACACCGCCGTCCTCGAGGAAGACCGGGAGGCGATCGTCCTGGCCGACGAGCTCGATTTCTCGGAGGCCTTTGTCGGCGAGCATTTCACCTCGTGGACCGAGAACATCAGCTCGCCGCTCACGTTCCTCTCGACCGTGATCGACCGCACGCGGAAGATCCGCTTCGGCACCGGGGTCCTCAATCTTCCCCAGACCCATCCCCTGGTCGTGGCCGCGCACGCCGCCATGTTCGACCATCTCTGCCGCGGGCGCTTCATCATGGGCATCGGCACGGGCGGCCTGGGGAGCGACATGGAAATGTTCAACCTCCCTCCGGCCGATGTGCGCCCGCACATGCTGCTCGAGTCGATCGACATGGTGCTGAAGCTCTGGTCTCAGGATCCCCCGTATGAGCTTCAGGGGCGGTTTTGGAACATCTCGCTCAAGGACAACATCTGGCCGCCCTTCAAGGTGGGCTGGGTGCCGCGCCCATACCAGGTGCCCCACCCGCCGATCGCGCTGTCGCTTGTGACGCCCAACTCCCTGAGCGCCCGGACCGCCGGAGAGCGGGGGTGGATCCCCATCTCCGGCAATTTCTTCCATCACCGGTACCTCCGCGGCCACTGGGAGCGCTACGCCGAAGGATGCGGGCAGGCCGGACGGCGTCCCGACCCGGGCGTCTGGCGGGTCGCCCGGTGCATCCTGGTCACCGGCTCAAACGCCGAGGCCGAGGAGTATCTGGCGGATTCCACAAACGGGCTTTCCTATTATTACACCTTCTTCCGGCACAGCTTCAGCGTGGCGCGAAAGGCGCTGTTCATGATCAAGCCCGATCCCGAGATGTCCGATGAGGCCGCGACCGTCGATGCGATCAAGCGCTCGCAGGTCATCGCGGGCAGCCCGAGCCGGGTGCTCGATCAGCTGGTCGCGCTCCGCGACGAGGCCGGCCACTTCGGGACGCTGCTGATGACCGGGCACGATTGGGATCAGCCGAAGCTCTGGCGCCGTTCGATGGAACTCCTGGCGAGAGAAGTGATGCCGAGGTTCCAGAAGCACGCGGACGCCACCCTCCCGGCGTAACGAGGACTGATAGTACGGCCGCCGCAGCCCGCTCCCTCGCCGAACGACGTGTCCGGGCCATAGGCCTGAGGCCAGACCCTTGATATGCTTACGTTATTGACTACGTTGTAGTCTTTACACTACAATGTAGTAGAAAAGTGGCCTTGGAGGGATCGGGGATTATGAGTGCGCGGAAGACCGCGGAACACGCGGCGGAGAGGGAAACACCGGTGTCGGTGCGTCTTCAGAAGTCTATCTTGTCAGCCATTCGTGCCAAGGCACGCGCATCGGGTAAACCTGCTTCGCGCGTGATTAGGGAGATGCTTGAGTTGATGCTGCGGATGCAGCGCTTCCCGGGGATTGTCTTTCTGGAGGGTCCGGCCGGTCGACGGGCGCATCTGGCGGGAACGGGGCTCGACGTATGGGAAGTTATCGGGCTGCTGCATGAGTACCGGGACGTGGCGAAACTTCGTGCGGGCTTCCCTCATCTATCGCCGATGGCAATTCAGGTTGCAAGAGCATACGCCGAAGCCTATCCGGAGGAGATTAATGCTTTCCTTGAGTTGAATGACCAAACTCCGAAACAGCTGAAGGAAAGGCTCCCATGGTTAGAAGCGCGCCCCTAAGTTGCCAAGCGGAGTCCTGCTTGATGCGGACGTGCCGCCGGCGGTGGCTATCGGGCTCCGGCAACGTGGGCATGACGTAGAAGCAGCATCTGGTGCCGCTTCGCTAGAGGGGCTCGAGGATCCTCAACTGCTTCGGCTGGCGACTCGGCAGCGCAGGGTTCTAGTCACCTTCAATATTGCGGACTTCATCGAAGTGGCAACAATGTTTGCGAACGCGCAAGAAGAGCACGCAGGAATCATCCTCATCCACTCGCGATCATGCCAACGCACCGAAATTGGGGCGATTGTTGGGGCACTTGACGACGTGTTAAGATCGCGTGGCGATTTCACAAATGCCGTGTTATATCTTAGTCATGGCAACCCTAGGCGACAGGGAAAATGAACATCGGCTCGATTGTCATCCGCTGTCATGAGTTCGATAAAATGCTGGCATTCTGGAAGGAAGCGCTCCACTACGTCCCGAGAGAGCCTGCGAAGGGTGGCTGGGTGGTTCTGCGCGATCCTGAGGGAAAAGGACCCAACATATCATTGGACCGAGTTCCGGAAAAGCGCTCAGGCAAAAGGAGCAGATTGCACCTCGACCTCTACACGAACAACCAGGAGGGCGAGGTGGAACGGCTGATCAAGATCGGGGCGACTCGCTATCCGTGGAGGTATCCGCGGGACGCTGACTTTGTCGTGTTGGAAGATCCCGACGGCAACCTCTTCTGCGTGGTTCAGAAA
>DATHLI010000174.1:0-2963 GCA_035488355.1 bacterium
CCGGCGGCGTCCTTCAGCTCGGCCGGCATCGTCGCGCCGTCGTAGTCGGAGCCCAGGGCCACGTGGTCGATCCCCATGCGTTTGACCATGTACTCGATGTGATCCACCATCCGCGCGATGGGGGTGTTGGGCTCCCGGGCGCCGTCCTCTCTGAGGAACCCGACGTGGAAGTTGAGGCCGGCGATCCCGCGGCTCTCGCGGATCGCGTCGAACTGCTTGTCCGTCAGGTTGCGCGGTGACGGCGACAGGGCGTGGGCGTTGGAATGGGTGGCGACGAGCGGGGCGTCGGTGATGCCGGCGACATCCCAAAACCCCCGCTCGTTGATATGCGACAGATCGATCATGACCTTGCGGCGGTTCAGCTGCCGGACGAGCGTCTTGCCGGCATCGGTGAGGCCCTCGCCCGTGTCCGGGGAGTGCGGGAACTTGAACGGCACGCCCCGGGCGAAGCGGTTCCGCCGGCTGTGCGTGAGCCCGACGGAACGGAGCCCCGACGCGTAGAACACCTCGAGCGCGTGCCCGTCGGGATCGAGCGGCTCCGCGCCTTCGAAGTGCAGCAGCATGGCGAAGATGCCCGCGTCGAGGCACCGCTGCAGCTCTGCGGCGGTGTGGACGATCCCGACCCGTCCGTTGGATGTCCGGGCGGTCTCGAGCAGCCGGCCGAGCAGGTCGAGCGCCGCCGACTGCGCGTAGTCGAGCGGCATCGGCTCCGGCCACGTCCGCTCGTCGCCGTAGATCGTCATCCCCGCGTCCGGGTCGGCCCGGCCGGGCCTGGCATGCTCGGCGTTGACGGGATCGTAGATGTAGACGGCGAAAAAGCCGCCGCCCAGCCCGCCCTCGCGGGCCCGGGGAAGGTCAATGTGGCCTTCCGTGCTCCGGTCGAAGAACGACCGGCCGGTCTTGACGAGGCTGAGGACCGTGTCGTTGTGGCCGTCGAAGATCGGTGGATCGGGAGAACCTGTGCGCGCCATGGATGCTTCCTTCCAGTCGGGCGCGCGGGATCCCTGTGAACGCAGCTCAGGCCGGGGTCAGCTCGGAGTCGAAGCCGCCGCGCGTGATGGCTTCCAGCGCGGGCGAAGCGTCAGATGCGGCAGCCGAACTCGCAGAGAAGCTTGATCAGCCAGCGCTCGCCAATTTTGTAGGTGGCAATCGGACCCGGATCCCGGGTCATCTTCGCGAGCGCGGTGGCCCGCCGCGCAATCACCGCGGCCCGCTTGTAATGCAGCGCCTCGTCCCTGCCGTGTTCGAGGAATGCGAGAATCGTCTGATCGATCCACGCGACGACCTGCCTGCCGAACGGGAGCTCGTCGAGGCAGAACTCTTCGGTCGGGGTCTTCTGAATGGCACGACCCCAGCTGCGAAGCTCTTCGGCAGATACATCGAGGTCGTCGAGTCTCATCTCCCGCCTCCCGCGATCCTTGACACTCTAATGCCCAGGATGCGGGGACATCCGGACCTCCCCGGGAGCAAGGAGTGGTGAATTGTATCACAGGATGGAGATAGACAATATAGACATATTTATACCCTTCCTTGACATCAACCCTCGGGAGACAGGCCGGACGCGCGCCTCCGGCGGGCGCCGGCCCTTTTCGGGCCCCACCGCCCCATCGGCCGGCCGCCCGGCTGGCGGGACGTGGAGCGCCCGCCCTGCCTCAGCCCTTTCTCAGCTTGGGATCGAGGGCGTCCCGCAGGCTGTCCCCCACCACGTTCAGCCCCAGCACGAGCGTGAGGATCGCCAGGCCGGGAAACGTGCCGATCCACCAGGCCTGATCGAGGTAGTCCCTGCCGGCGGCGATCATCGACCCCCACTCCGGGATCTGCGGGGGCGGTCCCAGCCCGAGGAAGCTCAGGGAGGCGAAGGTCAGGATCGCGTGCCCGACGTCCAGCATGCTCAGGATGACGATCGGCGAGACGATGTTCACCAGGATATGCCGGAGGAACACCCGCACCGACGACGCCCCGGCGGCCCGGGCCGCTTCCACGTATTCGCGCTCGCGGGCGGCCAGGACCAGCCCGCGGGCAAACCGGGCGTACGACGGCCACCAGGCGACCATGATGGCGATGACGGCGTTCCGGATGCCGGCCCCGAGCGCGGCGGAGATGATCATCGCCAGGATCACGGTCGGAAACGCGAGCATCAGGTCCGTCACCCGCATGATCACCTCATCGGCGATGCCGCCCGCCGCGCCGGCGATGCTCCCGACCAGCGTGCCCAATAGCACCGCCAGGCCGACCGCGGCGATGCCGACGGGAATCGAGAGGCGCGCCCCGTGGACAATGCGGCTGAGGATGTCTCGGCCGAGCGGATCGGTCCCGAGCCAGTGCGCGGACGTCGGCGGCATGAGCCGGTCCCCGATGTCCTGGGCGAGCGGGCCGTACGGAGCGAGCCAGGGGGCGGCCATGGCGACGGCCACCCACAGGGTCACCACGGCGAGCGCGCCGAGCGCGAGCGGGGAGCGGGTGAACACCCTCGGCAGCCGCGTCGACAGGAACGGCCGCCGGGACACCGGGAACGCGCGGGCGTTGAGCACCCCCGGTCAGCTCATCCGGAGCCGGGGATCCACGACGGCATAGGCGATGTCCACCAGCAGATTCACGAGCAGATACACGGACGCCACGACGATGCCGACCCCCATGATCGCCGGAAAGTCCAGCGAGGTGGCGCTCTGAAAGGCATAGGATCCGAGTCCGGGCCATGCGAACACGGTCTCGGTCACGACCGCGCCCGACAGCAGGCCGCCGAATCCCAAGCCGATGACGGTGATGACCGGCAGCAGGGCGTTGCGGGCGGCGTGGCGCAGCGTAACGACCCGCCGGGACAGCCCCTTCGCCCTCGCCGTTCGCACGTAGTCCTCGCCCAGCACCTCCAGCATGCTGCCGCGCATCACCCGGGTGATCACCCCGATGCTGTACGACGACAGCACGAGCGCCGGCAGCGCGAGGTGCGCGAGCGCATCCGGGAC
>DATHLI010000175.1:0-11836 GCA_035488355.1 bacterium
GACGAAGTAATGGCCCAGCCCCGGGACGCGAAAGATGCCTTCGACGAACAGCGATCCGGTGAGCAGATCCGGCACCAGCGGGCCGATGACGGTGATCAGCGGGATCAGCGCGTTGCGCAGGACGTGCCGGAGGACGACCCGGCGCGCGCCGAGGCCTTTGGCCCACGCCGTGCGGACGTGATCGGCGGTGAGGACCTCCAGGACGCTCACGCGCGTGTAGCGGGCGACCACGCCGAGCGGGGCCAGGCTGTACGTAATGGTGGGCAGGATCCAGTTCCGCGGGGTCTCCCACCCGCCGGCGGGGAGCCACCCCAGCAGGGTGCTGAAGAGCAGGATGAGGAGGCTGCCGAGGACAAAATGGGGCACCACGAGGCCGAAGACCGCGACGCCCGTCGCCAGGTAATCGGCGGACGTATTTTGCCGGAGCGCGCCGCCCACCCCCAGACCGAGCCCGCCGAGCAGCGCGATCCCGAGCGCCATGCCGCCCAGATGCAGCGTCACCGGCCACACGTGGCCCAGCAGGCCGATGACGGGCTCCCCCGGCCGCTGGTAGGACACGCCGAAGTTCAGGTGCGCCGCGTTCCACAGGTAGAGCGCATACTGCTGCCACAGGGGACGGTCGAGGCCGAAACTGCGCATGATGTTCGCTTTGCTCGCAGCCGAGAGGGGCATCTTGTCCTCGTCGAACGGGCCGCCCGGGATGGCGTGCATCAGCGCGAAGACAAACACGGAGATGATCAGCAGCGTCCCCAGGATCGCGGCGATCCTCGAGGCCATGTAACGGCCCATGCGCTACCCTGTCTCCCGCGTCGACTTCCTCAACAGGGACATAGTTCCGCCCGGTGACTGGGGCATCCTTTGCCCATCGGCCGCGACACGAAGGGCGGCGAAGCGGCGGACCCGCGTGTCTCGCGCGCACACCTTGACGGGGCGGCGGGGCCCCGATATACTTCAACCCAATGGTTGAATATCAGACGCACGCGCTCGACCAGGTGTTCGCGGCGGTGGCCGACCCGACCCGGCGCGCCATCCTCGACGCGCTCGCCCGCGGACCGGCCACCGTCACCAAGATCGCCCACCCGTTCCCAGTGTCCCTCAACGCGATCTCGAAGCACATCAAGACCCTCGAGCGCGCCGGCCTGATCCGCCGGGAGATCGTGGGCCGGGAGCACTACTGCCACCTTGAGCCGCGGCCGCTGCGCCGGGCCTCGGCCTGGCTCGAGCACCAGCGGGCGTTCTGGGAGGAGCGGCTGGACGCCCTCGAACAGCACATCGCGGCCAGACGGAAGCGGGATCCGCGCGCCGCGGGCAGACCGGCCGGCGGCGCCGCCCACCCGCGGCGGAGATCGTGATGGCGGCCCGCAAGGAGCACCCGGACAGGCTGGTGATCCACCCCAAGGAGGCTGAGAGATGGCGGACGCGCTGGAGCGTCACAAGGTCGTGGCCCACGACGCGTGGCTCGAAGCCCGAAAGCAGCTCCTGGCGAGGGAGAAGGAATTTACCCGCCTGCGCGACCAGCTGAGCCAGGCCCGCCGCGATCTCCCCTGGGAACGCGTCGACAAGCGGCACGTCTTTGAAGGACCGAACGGTCAGGAGGCGCTACCGGACCTCTTCGACGGCAGAAGCCAGCTGATCGTCTACCACTTCATGTTTGCTTCGGATTGGGAGGAGGGATGCCCGCACTGCTCGCGTTGGGCCGACAACTTCAACGGCATCATCGTGCACCTGAACCAGCGCGATGTGACCATGGTGGCCGTGTCTCGGGCGGCGTATCCGAAGCTGGCGGCCTACAGGAAGCGAATGGGCTGGAGCTTCAAGTGGGTCTCGTCGTCAGGGACCGATTTCAATTTCGACTACCACGTGTCCTTCAGGCCGGACGAACTGGTGAAGAAGGCGGCCGTTTACAACTTTACCGTGCAGGATCCAGGAGTTTCGGAGCGGGAGGGGGTGAGCGTCTTTTACAAGGACGCCGGGGGCAACGTATTCCACACCTATTCAACGTACGCGCGCGGCATCGACATGCTCAATGTGGATTACCACTACCTTGACCTGGTGCCCAAGGGCCGAGATGAGGGCGGCGAGGGGCCCTTCTGGGTGCGCCGCCACGACGAATACGGGCGTTGACGCGGGGCTGGGGCCGGCCTCTTCCGGCGGAACACGCGAAGGCCCGCCAGTCCCGAGCCGAGTAGCACGAGGGTCGCAGGCTCAGGGACGGGAGCGGGTGCAGCGAAGCCGGAGATGTCCAGGACCCTGTTTCCGCCACCGAAGGTCGAGAACAGAAAATCGCCGGTCAGCGGATCGATCACCGCCCCTTCGGCGCCTGACAGACCTGTGATAAAGTCCGTTTGAGTCACGGGCACCGGATCGCCATTCCCGTCGATGGTATAGGCGCTGACGCGACCGGCGCTGTACTCGGACACCAACACGCTGTCGCCGACGAAGCCGGGATTACTGCCCTTAACGTAGACGATGCCTTCGGGCCCCCCCGAAATCGTCGTGTTCAGCACGACGGAGAGATCATAGGTCCCGCTCCCGTCCGGCGTGAGCGTGCCGGTGTACCAGGTGCTGCTGCCGAAGCTCGCGATCTTGAATTCTCCGGCGCCTGCGAAACCGCCGGGGACGAAGGCCGCGGTTCCCACCGACCCAATCACTGGAGGCGTGAGGGCGGAGAGCATGATCGTCTTGTCCGGAGACGCGCTGCCGGACTTGATCTCACCGAGGGTATTCACGGGCCAGCCGGTGAAGAACAGCACATTACTTGGCCCGAAGGTCAGCCCGCCGTCGATGTAGGGCGCGGTCGAGAACTGCGAGGCGGTCCCGGAAAATCCGGTGATGTGATTCCCGGCGCCCCGCGTCACGCCGATCATGTCGATGACGCTATTACCACCGTTTGCCGAGCCACCGATCAACAGCGTATTGTTATCCAGGAATGTGATTCCGCCGAGGTTGGCCGGGATGCCGGAGGGCGAGCCGAAATCGTTGCAGGTATACGACCCCGCGAAGGTCGGGCCGAACGTGACCCCGCACGCAGCCGCAAGCGCCGGCCGCGCGGTCCCGGCAAAAACAGCCACGGACATCACGCAGCACAGAAACAGCGTTCGCGTGCCGAAGCGCATACTCATCGAGAGCTCCTTCCTCCAAACAGACAGTGCCAGGCGAACGAGGTTAATAGGATTAAAATGCTGTGAACACGTATAGTCTAGGCTCCCGTTGTCGGCGCCGCCACCCCTCACATTAACGAACTTTCACGCTCAAAAGAAGGAGATGCGAACATGCCGGTCCACCCGCCCCCCGGCACAGGAGTTCGCCGCCCGCGGGCTTGCTCGGCGCTTGTGCTATTGACGGCGTTCCTTCGTCGCAGACAGGGAATTTGGAGAATACGTGGTACATCCCACGGGGACGCGGCCGGATGAATCCAAGCTCACCTAATTGTTCTCGTGCGGGGGGGATCGGGATGATGAGATGGCCAGGATGCCTCAGGCTCAATAAGAAGAAGCAGGTCGGGTCCGCGCGCCGTTTGCGCAATCGCAGTCGGCGGTCCATCAGGGTAGGCCTGTGCGGTGCCGTGGTCGCCGTGGCGCTGGCGTCGCTGGGATCGGTAACCCCGGCCGTCTCCGCGCCGACCGTCACCATCACCTGGTGGAGCCATTTTGCCTCTGCGCCCAATAACCAGAAGGTCCTGCTCAACGCCGCGCGGCGGTACGAGGCGGCGCACCCAGGCGTGACGGTCAAGATCACCTTCTACGAGAAGGAAGCAATGATTCTCGCCCTGCGCGCCGCATTCGCGGCCGGCCAGAGCACTCCCGACGTGTACTATTACGACAATGATATGTCCGAGTTCATTACGGCCGGATACGCGGCCGACCTGTCGAACGGCGTCAATTGGGCCTACGAGGAACCGTGGGCGAAGGAGTACTTCCACCGTCCGGGGCCCGCAGGCAAGATCGGTGTCTGGGTGCTGCCGATCGAGAAAGACACGGATGAGGTGTACTACAACAAGAAGATGTTCGGCGACCTGGGCATCGCCGTGCCCTCCGGCAGCTACCAGCTCGATGAGGCGGCGTTTACCGGCGCCGTGCAGAAGTGTGCCGCCTCAGGCAAGAGCGCCTTCGCCGTCGGTGTCGGGGATCGGCCGTATCCGGGGACGTATCTCACCAACTATTTGCTCCTGCACAAGCTGGGCGAGGCGGACCTGCGGGACCTGTGGAGCGGCGACGGCCGGGTGACGTGGAATGACCCCCGCGTTCAGGACGTGCTGACCTACGAGAGGAAGCTCGTCGACATGAAGGCGTTCCCGGCGAGCATGAGCAGCATGAAGCTCGCGGAAGCGCACATCTTCTTCCATACTCAACAGAAGGCGTGCATGATGCTGGTTGGAAGCTGGTACACCAGCCGGGCGTTCGAGCCCCCGGACAAGAGCGGACAGCCGAAGGAGTTCTACGGGATCCTCGGCATGATGAACTACCCGGCGCTCCCCGGCGGCGCGGGGAACAATCTCAAGTTCATGCAGGTGGACTCCGGTGTCGCGATCAACCCCAAGTCCGCGCATCTTCGCGAGGCCATGGCCCTGTTCAATGAGATCGGCACGCCGCAGACCGGCGAAGACTACGTCAGCATTGCGGTTGCCCCGACGACGCTGAAGATCGATCCGTCCAAGATCATGGGCGCGTTCGCCAGTTATTGGAAGATGTATGACGCCGTCAACGCCGCCGACAAGCCTGCCGTGCTGGCATGGCAGGTGGTCATGAAGCCCGGCATGATGGACGCGTACAGCCAGGTGATCAACTCGGCCTTTCCGGAGGGGCTCATTTCCGTGGCCGATGCGACGAAAAAGCTCGAGGAAGCGCGGAAGAGCGGCCGGTAGGCCGCCGCCCGGCGAACCCTGGCGGGGGATCATCCGAGCCGTTGCTGAGGACACTCCACGACGTCCGGACCGACAAGCGGCGGGGGGGCGCTACGGCGCGGGGAACCTCGGCGCGCCGCCGTCCCCCCGTTCCGTGGGGACTTGCCGTCATCTTTTTGGGGCCGACGTTGTTGCTGTATCTGGTATTTACCGTCTATCCGCTGCTCCGCACATTTTACAACAGCCTCTTCGTCCTCCCCACGGTCGACGTTGAACAGTTCGTGGGGCTGGAGAACTTTCGGCTGATCTTCACCTCCGACAGCGTCATCTGGCCGGCGGTCCGGCACACGCTGTCGTGGTCGGTCTGTTCGGCCTTCCTCGAGATTCCCATCGCGTTCTTGCTCGCCCTGGCGCTGTACGCGCGGGTACCCGGCGAGCGGGTGTTCCGTCTCGCCTGGTTTGCCCCGATGCTGTTGAGTTACGTGGTCGTCGGGCCCATTTGGCAGTGGATCTACAATTACGACTGGGGTCCCATCGATGTCGCGCTGCGATTCGTCGGGCTCGGCGGGGTGGCGCGGCCGTGGCTGGGGAATCTGTCAACCGCGCTGCCCGCGCTGATCGTCGTGACCACGTGGATGTTTGTCGGATTCAACATGGTGGTCTTTCTCGCCGCGCTGCACTCGCTGCCCGGGGACGTGATCGAGGCGGCCTACATCGACGGCGCGGGATGGTGGCGCACCGTCGGATCGATCATGGTGCCGCTGGTCTGGCCGACGGCCGCCGCCCTCACGGTACTGTGCGTCATCGGCAAGATGAAACAGTTCGCGCTCGTCTACGTGATGACCCAGGGCGGGCCGCTCTGGTCCACCGAAACCGTGGCCACGTACGTCATCAAGCGCGCCTTTCAATGGAAGACGGTTGATCTGGGCTACCCCTCCGCGCTGGCGACCCTCTGGTTTTTGGCGACCCTCGCCGCCACATTGCTGCTTGGGCTGCTGTTTCAGCGGCGTGCGCAGCCCGAGTCCCTGACATGATCCCGGTCTCCCGACCTGCCAGGTATGCCATCGCCGGATGTCTTGCCGTCTTTACCCTGCTGTGGACCGCGCCCGTCCTCTGGATGGGGATGCTGTCCCTGCGGGCGAGCGACGAATTCTACAAGAGCCCGTACGGCCTGCCGGTTCCCGCTCACTGGGACAAGTTCCGGATCGCGTGGGTGGAGTTTGGATACCAGACGTACTTCCGAAATTCACTCATCGTCTCCATCACCGCCGTCCTGCTGTTGATCGCCGTGGGCTCCATGGCCGCGTATTTCTTTGCGCGCTACAAGTTTCCGTTCAAAGAGCCGCTGTACATGATGATTTTCGCGGCCATCCTGTTGCCGCCGCAGGTGCCGATCCTGGCCCTGTTTCAGATGCTGGTGCGCTACCATCTGTACAACACGCTGACGGGATTGATTCTTGTGTATGCCGCCTCGGGGCTGCCGGTCACGCTGTTCCTGCTGCGGGCGTTCTTTGCGCAGATCCCTTTGGAGATCGAGGAGGCGGCCCGGATCGAGGGAGCCACGGACTGGCGGATGTACTGGCAGGTCATGTTTCCGATCGCCCGCCCCGCCGTCGTCGCCGTGGTGATCATCAACCTGGTCGAGTTTTGGAACGAGTTCCTATACGCCGTGGTGCTGATCAATCAGCAGGCGTCCCGGACGCTGCCCCTCGGCATCATGTTCTTCATGGGCGACCGCGAGCAGGACGTGGGCATGATCGCGACCGGGCTCGTGATCACCATTCTGCCTGTGTTCGTCCTCTATGCGATGTTCTCGGAGCGCATCACGCAGAGTCTGGTCGCGGGGGCGTTGGGGTCGTCGTGATCGCCGGGGGGCCTGTGCGCGGTCCGGTGGGCGGCGGTCAACGCGTCTTCGCCTGTGAGGCGGGATTCTCATGCTGATCGTCGACGGCCACTGCCACGTGTCCCCATGCTGGTACGAACCCGTGGAGAGCCTGCTGTTTCACATGGACCGGAACGGTGTCGCACGGGCGGTCCTCATCCAGATGAACGGCCAGGCCGACAACGCGTACCAATGTGAGGTGACGCGCCGATTTCCCGGGCGCTTCGCCTCCGTCGCGTGGATTCGAACCGACCAACCCGGCGCGTGCGACGAGCTGCGGAGACTCGCCGATCAGGGAATCGCCGGCGTGCGATTCTCGGCGACGACCAAATCGCCCGGCGGGGACGGATTGGCGATCTGGCGGACGGCCGCGGCGTTGCGGCTGGCCGTCAGCTGCGGGGGGTCGAGCGCAGACTTTGCACGCGAGGAGTTCACCGAGGTGGTCCGTGCGTTTCCGGAGCTGCCCATCGTCCTCGAGCACCTCGGCGGTCACAACTCCCCCGGTCCGGATTCGGTGGAAAATCGCCAGAAGGTGTTGGACCTGGCCCGATTCCCGAACGTGTACATCAAGGTGCACGGCCTCGGAGAGTTCTGCCGGCGACGGTTGCCCGTGGTGGAACCGTTGATATTCGACACACCCATTCCCCCACTCTTCGAGATGGCCTACGAGCGGTTCGGGCCGCGCCGCATGATGTGGGGCAGCGACTATCCGCCGGTGAGCGCGCGCGAAGGCTACCGCAATGCCCTGCGGCTCACCCTGGACAGGTTCGCGTCGGCGAGCGAAGAAGATCGGGAGCTGATCTTTGGGAAGGTGGCCCTATCGGTCTTCGGGCCGCGCGCGTGACGGGCCGGCGCGGCAACGTTGACCTTGTGGGGCTTCCGATGGGAAAGGCGGCGGCATGAATCTGTGCTTTGTGGGATACGGCGCGATCGCCGGGGTGCACGCGGACATCTGCCGGCGTCTCGGCCATACGCTGCACACCGTGGTCGGCCGCGTGCCGGCGTCGACCGAGGCGTTTGCCCGTGAATACGGTTTTGCGCGCCATACCCTCAGCCTGGAGGAAGCGCTCGGGCAGCACGACCTTGACGCGGTGATCATCTGCTCTCCGAGCGAACTCCACGAAGCGCAGGCCCGGCAGACGATCGAGGCCGGCAAGCCCGTGCTGGTAGAACTGCCGCTCGCGATGAGCCATGCCGCGGGGGCGGCATTGGCCGAGTTGGGCAGGCGGCTCGGCGTGCCGGTCATGGTCGCCCATACGCAGCGCTACATGCCGGCCGTCCGCATGGTTCGCGACGAGGTCGCGGCAGGTCGCCTGCACCCGTACCACATCCTGGCCCGGTTTCTATTTTTCCGCCGCCGCAACGTGGGTTGGACCGGCCGGGCACGCTCCTGGGCCGATAACCTGCTGTGGCACCATTCGTGCCACATGGTCGATACGTGTCTGTGGATTCTCGGCATGCCGCCCGTCGACCGCCTGGACATCCGCGGACGTGTCGGCCCCCGCTACACAGCGACCGGCATCCCGATGGATCTCGACATCGCGATCGCCACGCCGGAGGGAACCCTGGTTAACATCGGCATGTCCTACCATTCGGAGGACACCGGTCTCGACTTCCTGTTCGTCGGCGAGGAGCGAACGCTCCACATCGCCGAGCATATGCTGCTGCATCGGGGAACGGTGCTGTACGACCCCGCCGCGGATCATCCGTACGTCGCCAATGAACTGCAGGATCGAGAATTCTTCGCCGCGGTGACCGAAGGACGGCAGCCGGCGGTGAGCGCGTTCGACGTGCTGCCCGCCCTTGCGATCCTCCAGCAGGTACAGGATCAGAACCCCGCGCCGCTCACCCGCCGATAGGCCGAACGGGAGGGCGGGCGTGCTCGACCTGATCGTCAGACACGGGACGGTGATCGACGGAAGCGGGGCCCCCGCGTTCGCGGCCGACGTGGGCGTTCAGGACGGGAAGATCGCCTTGTTGGGGGATCTCGCGGATGCCGCCGCGTCCCAGGAACTCGAGGCGACGGGACTGGTCGTCGCCCCAGGATTCATTGACATCCACAGCCACTCGGATTTCACGCTGCTCGTCGATCCTCGAGCGCACAGTTCGGTCGCCCAGGGCGTGACGACGGAGTTGATCGGCAACTGCGGACATGGCTGCGCGCCGGTCGCGGACGTTGAGACGGTGAAGGGCAACATCTACGGGTACGGTCCTCACCCGCCGATCACGTGGACCAGCATGGGAGGGTACCTCCGAACCCTCGAGGACGCACGGCCGGCGGTCAACGTGCTGACCCTCGTCCCCAACGGCATGTTGTGCAGAGCCGCGCTGGGGCTCAACGACCGGTCTCCCACCCCCGCAGAGCTTCGCCGGATGAGCCGCCTGTTGGAGGAGGGGCTGGCGGAGGGCGCCGTGGGCTTTTCCGTCGGCCTCGAATACCCGATCGAGCAATCCTGCGGCACAGAGCAGATTGTCGAGCTCTGCAAGATCGCGGCCCGACACGAGGGGCTCTTTGCGCCCCATCTTCGAAACAAGGATGTCGCGGGGCTGGAGGCGATCGAAGAGGGTCTCCGGATCGCCGAAGCGAGCGGCGTGCGCCTGCATATTCCCCATTTGGTGCAGCGGCCGGGAGGGCCTCCCGATGCCAATGCCAAGGCGTTCGCCCTGATCGATCGGGCGGTCGGGTTCGGTTTGGACGTGTCAATAGACATGCACACGCGCCTGCACGGCCTCACCAACCTTGTCGCCGCGCTGCCGTCGTGGGCGCTGGAGGGGGGCGGCGCGAGGCTGCGGACGCTCTTGCGCGACCCGGCGATCCGCCGTCGGCTGGCTCAGCACAAGAGTCTCATCACGAGCCTTGCCCTGGCCGGCTGGGATCATGTGTCGCTCCTCTCGAGTGCCCGGCGCCCTGACTTGATCGGGATGAGTTTTGCGGAGATGGCCCGCCTGGGGGGGACGACGCCGTTCGATGCCGTTCTCGACGTGCTCCTGGACGAGGCCGATGATCCGTATTTTCCGCTGTGCATCAGCGACTCCTACACGGAAGAACAGTTGCGACACGCCTACGAGCATCCCGCCTGCATGGTCGCCTCCGATGCCACCGCCCTCTGCCCGGATGGACCGCTGGCACACTCCGTCTTCCATGGAGCGTACACGTGGGCGTCCTGGTTCTTCCGGCGATTCGTGCGAGAGGAGCGGACCTTCACCCGCGAAGAGGCGGTCCGAAAGTTGACGTCACAGCCGGCGGAGCGCCTGAAACTGGCCGATCGCGGAGTGCTGAGGATCGGGAATTGGGCGGATGTCGCCGTCTTCGACCCGGACGCCTTTGGCGAGCGCGGCACATTGAAGCAGCCGAATCAGCTCGCCCAGGGCATGGTCCATGTGCTTGTCAACGGCGAGGTCGAGATGCGGGACGGACGGTTCACATCGCGCCGCGCCGGGCGGGTCCTGACGCGCTGAACACGGTGCGCAGAGTTGCGCGCACAGCCGGCCGTCGAGGTCGCCTGACGAGCGGCCGGTTCGCACGGAAACGTTGGGGGTGAGTGCGATGGGTGGCTCGGAAGACGGGCGCATGCGGGGGCAGGCGTTGCCGGGACGCCCAAATCGCTTCGAGGTGGATCTGGGCGCGATCGCGCACAACGCGGCCACCATCAGGCGCCTCGTCGGGCCATCCTGCAAGATCTTCGCCGCACTCAAAGCAGACGCGTACGGATACGGCATCGCCGCGGTGGCGCCGGCCGTCGCGGCGGCGGGTGTCGACGGCATCTCTCTCGTGAGTGTCGCAGACGCGGTATCGCTCCGGCAGCGCGGCCTCGAGGCGCCGATCCTGCTGTACCCGGGCGTGCCGCTGTCGGCCGCGGGGATCGCGGCGATCGACGAACATGCCCTGATGCCCACCGTGCTGGACCTGGACGCCGGCCGCGCCCTATCCGCTCAGGCCCGGCGGACGCTGCGGGTGTTCGTCAAGATCGACGTCGGACTCGAGCGCCTCGGCATCGACCCGGCGGATGCGGCGTCGTTCATCCAAGCGCTGGCACGACTCCCGCGTCTGACCGTCCACGGCGTCTACGCGCACATGCACGTGCGCGACGACGTGCCGATGGCCTATCTCGACTGGCAGTTTGGCAGATTCATGACCGTGCTGGACCAGCTCGAGGCGGCGGGGATCCACATTCCGGTGCGCATGACGGCCAGCACGGCGGTCTTGGAAGCCGCTTCGATCCGCATGAACCTGAACGCGATTGACCCCGGGCGGGTCTGGTTCGGCCTGGACAGGGGAGGGCCGGGTCTGGAGACGTTAGATCTTCGGCCGGCGTTTGTCGCGCTCAAGACCGCGTTGGTGCAGGTCAAGCACGTCCACCGCGACGCGTTTCACGACCGAGCGCCGTTCACGCTGCGTCCGGGGATGCGGATCGGCGTCCTGCCCATCGGCCGGTTCGATGGGATGGTGTCGCTGTGCTGCGGCCATGTGCTGGTCCGAGGCGTCCGCGTGCCGATCCTCGCGACACCGTCGATTGAGCATACCCGCGTCGATGTGACCGATGTCCCGGAGGCCCGCGTGGGCGACGAAGTGGTCGTGATCGGACGCCAGGGGGACAGCGTGATCTCGCCGGAGGAGGTCGCGGCGTGCCAGGGCCTCCTCTCCCCGGGGTTGGTGGCGCTTGCCATTCGCGAGACGGTGCCGCGGGTCTACCGGGGCGGTGGAGCCGGCGTCGTGTGATCCGATCGCCAGCCCGGGAAACGTGGCGATCCACCAGGCGTTGAGGGAGAGCGGTAGACGCTGGCCCCCGCCACAGGAGTTCGCCGCCCGCGGAGATAAGTCCACAGGTGGGTACGGAGCTCGCACGAAGACAGGAGCGGCATTGCGCATCCACTGGACGGCGCTGGTGTTTTCCTCTGTCAACTCCGCGGTCCAGCTGCTCGTCCCCCTCTACGCGCTCCATCTCGGGTATCCCGGCCTGACCATCGGTATCCTGGCCGCGCTCCCCTCCGTCGCCAACATCAGCCTGCGGGTCGTGGCCGGACGCCTGTCCGACCGCCACGGTGAGACCAGGGTCTTGCAGGCCGGCGGACTCTTCTACCTCACCGCGACGCTGGGACTCCTGCTCTCG
>DATHLI010000176.1:0-13933 GCA_035488355.1 bacterium
ACGATCTGGTTCTCGTTGAGGGTGGAGGCGAACAGCCCGATGGCCAGGAACGCCGCGCCGAGCAGCACCAGGCCGATGTAGGTGGCGCCCAGGAGGCCCCAATCCAGCCGTCCGATCAGCGCCAGGCTGAGCGGCATGATCGCGCTGATCACCAGCAGGACGCCGAAGAGGAGGATGACGCCGAGGTATTTCCCGAGGAGAATGGCGGAGTTGGTCACGGGCGAGGTGACCAGCAGCTCCATCGTTCGCGCCCGGTCCTCTTCGGACACCAGCCGCATGGTGAGGACCGGCACCAGCAGCATCAGCACAAAGGTCATGTCCTGATAGAGCGGGGTGAAGATGATCCGCGTCGGGTTGAAATCCGGCGGCGGCGTCCCCTGGAGCTGCAGGACCTGGAGCGTGTACCCGCCCACCAGCGCGTAGAAGAGGAACCCGTTGACCACAAAGAACATCGCCAGCGCCACGTAGGCGATGGGCGAGCTGAACAGCTGCCGGAGCTCCTTGCGCGTGATGACCAGGGTCCCTCTCATGCGCGCGGCTCCTCCGCCGCCTCTTCGTGGGTCACCAGTCTCAGGAACACATCTTCGAGGCTCATCGCGAGCGGCCGCAGCTCGAGCAGCCCGGCCCCCGCCTCGACGACGGTCCGGGCGATCTCCTCGCGGAGGTCCGCCCCGAGCCCCGCCTCCACGACGACCTCCCCTGTCCCCTCTCCGGGCGTCACGTGCACCGCTCCCCGCAGCGCCGCGAGGCGCCCGGTCAGGCGGCCGTCGGGCCGGGCGACCCGGACCAGCGTCTTCTCCGACCTCCGGAGGCGCGCCGCCAGCTGCTCGTAGGTGTCCACCGCCACGACGCGGCCTTCATTGATGACGATCACGCGGTCGCACACGGCGGTGGCTTCCGGCAGGATGTGCGTGCTGAGGATGATCGTGTGGCTTCCCCGCAGGCCCTTGATGACGTTCCGGATCTCGACGATCTGGCGGGGATCCATCGCCGAGGTCGGCTCATCCAGGATCAACACCGGAGGATCGTGCACGATCGCCTGGGCCAGCCCGACCCGCTGCCGGTATCCGCGGGACAGGTTGCGGACCAGCCGGTCCGCCACGTCCGTAATCCCGCACAGCGTCATCGCCCGGTCGATCGCGTCCCCGATCTTCCGGCCGTCAACGCCTTTGAGCCGCGCGACAAAGCCCAGGTACTCGCGGGCGGTGAGATCATCGTACAGGGGAAGGGTCTCGGGAAGATAGCCGAGCCGCCGCTTGGCTTCCAGCGGCTGCTGCACCACGTCGAAATCGGCGACCGCCGCCCGGCCCGAGGTCGGGGCGAGGAACCCGGTCAGGATCCGCATGGTGGTGGTTTTCCCGGCGCCGTTCGGCCCCAGGAACCCGAGAATCTCGCCGGGGCGCGCCTTGAACGAGACCTCGCGTATCGCCAACCGATCGCCGTACCTGCGGGACAACGCGTCTGCCAGAATCACGACCCGCTACACCCCTCCCAGACGAACAGGATCTATCCTAATGTGGAGCACCGGGAGTTTGCAAGAGGGAGGAGCCGCCCGGCCTCCTCCGAATTCCTTGGCATGCGTTCTCCGCTCCGGTTCGGCGGCCCCCCCGCCGCCGCCCTCGTGGCCGCCGCCCTCGCGGCCGCCCCCTCGCCTGCGCTGGCGGCGCGGCATGCCCCGCCGCATCTGGCGCTCTGGATGGAGCCCGGAGCCAATCTGCCCACGCTCAGCACCGTCGAAGGGGTCCAGCAGATCCTCGACCACGCCAGGGAGGCGGGCGTCGACGTCGTGATCCCGGAGGCCAAGAACGCCTGGGGGTACGTGACGTATCCCAGCGCGTTCGCCCCCACGATCGGCGCATCGCCGATCCCCCACTCGGAGGCGCCGACCTACCCTGCGCCGGCGCAGTGGTATCCCGCCGGATACGACATGTTGGGGACGATCGTGCGGGAAGCCCACGCGCGGGGCATGCGGGTCGATGTCGCCGTCAACAGCTTCGCCGAAGGATTCACTCCCTCGCAGTCCGGGCCTGGATTTGAACATCCGGAGTGGCAGACCACCGCGTATCTCGGCACGCGGCCGGTGGTCGCGCCCGACGGCTCATCCTACGCGCTGGCCGGCGTGGATGTTCCCCGAACCGACAATGCGCTCGTCCTCTACACGCCCGAGTCGGGCCCGGCCACCCCGACCTCGCGGTGGGGGGTCGAGGCGGCGGTCGCCTGGGGGCAGGTGACCGAGGTGCGCGACCGCGCCGCCGGAGACTCCGACCCCGGCCCCACCCCGATCCCGCCCGGAGGATACGTGCTCTCCGGCCACGGCGCGGCGGCCCGCTGGCTCGCGCGCGCCCTCCCCGTGGGGGCGGTCGTCACGATCGGCCCGGCGGAGTTCCGCCTGGTCCCCTCCTCCGCGCGCAGCATCTTCGCCTTCGTCAACCCTGCCGATCCGGCCGTCTCCGGGTACGAACTCGCCGTTATCTACGAGGTGCTCACCCGGTACGATGTCGACGGGATCGTCCTCGACCGGACGCGCTACCAGGACGCGGGCGAGGATTTCTCCGCCCTAAGCCGTCTGCGCTTCGAAGCGTTCATCGGACACGCGGTGGCCCACTGGCCGCAGGACGTCTACTCCTATGCGGCGAGCGGGTACTGGGTGAAGCGCGTGCCCGGCCCCCTCTACCGATCCTGGCTCGGCTTCCGCGCGCACACGATCATGGCGTACGTCCGGGCGGCGGCGCATCTGGTCCACACGCTCCGCCCCAAGGTGGCGGTCGCCGCGTACGTGGGGGCCTGGTATCCGGTCTACTTCGAGGAGGGCGTGAACTGGGGGAGCCCCGAGGTCTGGCCGCCGTATCCCTGGATCGGGCGGGAGTGGGTTCAGGCCGGACTCGCGCCGCTCCTCGACTACCTGATGATCGGCCTCTACTACCCGCCGCTGACCGTTCGGGAGGCCCGGGCCCAGCACAACGACCCGGAGATCAGCATCCAAGGCGGGGCGCAGCTCGCCGCGTCCGTGGTGCACGGCGCGACGCCCATCGTCGGCGCGCTCCTCGTCCCGTTGTACGCCGGCGAGCCGGACCGGCTCGCCGAGGCGGTGCGGCTGTCGCAAACCTTGACCCGGGGGGCGATGCTCTTCGACCTCATCTACCTCCGCGAAGAGGATCTGTGGCGTGCGATCCCCGGGTCATAGCCGCCGGGCGCCCGCGACGCGCGCCGCGGGAGAACCCTGTGGAGACACCCTGGGGGAATGAGGAAGGGCCCCCCGAATCCGAGGAGCCCTTCCATCTGTCCTGCGTTCTATAGAGAGTCTTCTTGCGCGCTTTCTGAGGACCTGCGAGCGGAGAAAGCGCCAGACTGCCCTCCAGCCGCACCGTCGTCATCCAGCTGAGCCGCAGCGTGGGCGACGGCCGGAGTGCGCGAGAGCGCTACCCGGTCATCACCTCGCTCTGCGGATACTGGTGGCAGGTCGTACGGTACGGCATGGAGCGTCTACTATGATCCATCCGCATCACCTCCCTTTTCGACTAGCACAATCATCGCGCCCAGGACCGCCGGCGTCAAGAGCAGGTGGCGCGGCGGCGCGTGGGGCAATCCTTCACTTTCTCTTGGAGTGCGCCCGCAGCCACGCCGCGATGTTGTCGCGGGTGGACCCGCCGCGGGCGACGTTCGTGATGAACTCGACGGATTCGTGCGCCGGGGTGAGGGTGAGCCGGTAACCGGCGCCTTCAAGGAAGAGCCGGGCCGTTTCCAACGCCGTCCGCTTGTTCCCGTCGTGAAAGACCTGATCTCGGGTCAGGCGGTCGAGATAGAACGCCGCCATGTCCCAGATGGAGGGCTGCGGCCGCAGCGCGATCCGCGTCTGCACAAAGTTCACCAACGATTCCAGGCTCGGCGGATAGACGACGTTCTGCTCGCCCGCGAGGTAGAGGCCGCCGGTGGCCCGGATCATTCGCTGGTTCACCGTCTTCAACTGCTCGACCGTCAGGTATCTCACCGCTTTGCCAAAGCCTCCCAGACTGTCCGGTAATCCCGAAGGCTTCGCTCGAGGCTACCGGTGAACGTCCGTTCGTCCATGGGCTCGGGAGCTTTGAGAGGGCGTTTCCCACGGTGGGCCCCCGTCGAACGGGATCCCACGACTCTGACCCTGGCCGCCGGCCGATTTCGGGCGACAATCCGCCGCCTGACGCCGGATTTCAGCCCGGCACGGCGTGACCTGGGCTTGCGCGCCGACCCAGACGGCCGCGCATGCGCTCTTGCGAACCTACGCGACATCCATCTACCCCCTCATTTTAATCTAGCATGGCCATAAGGTCGGCGCAATCCCCAGGTTTAGGATAGTAGGCGGGGTTTGGTGGCCCAAATGAGCATACGAGAAATATTGGTTGGAGGTTTTATGGAGCGCATCTGAGCCAATTAACGAGACAAGTCGATCTATCTGGCGTCTATCAGAGATTTACAGAGGTAGTTGGGAAATTCGGCGAAAAATCGTCCAAATATTGCGAAAACTGACCATTAAGGCGCGTTAAGAGGACACCGGGGAAGGTCTTCCCGGTGTCCTCGGACGGATCGTCAGGTGTGATGTTGTGGTTGTTAGAGGTTAGCCAACGACGCGGACGTTCTGAGCCTGCGGACCCTTTTGCCCCTGGGTGATCTCAAACTCGACGATTTGACCTTCCTCGAGGTTGCGGAAACCCTCCCCCGCAATCCCGGTGTAGTGCACGAAGACGTCTTTCCCTTCCTCCGGAGTTATGAACCCATACCCTTTCTCCCGGTTAAACCACTTCACGGTACCTTTTGGCATACGCTCTTCCTTCCTCCCCCAGGGGCCGGTTGCCCTGAATTCAGTACCCATCTATACAACGGGATCTCCGTGAATCCTGCCTCCGCGCCCACGATGTGACGCGGTCAGCCATTGAGCGCCGGCGCAGGCGCCGCCGCGCCGGCAATGGCGGGGAGCGGCACCGGCCGCACGGGGGCGCGGACACTCGGCAGCGGCAACCGGCCCATGGGGACATTCAGGGTCCCGCTCAGCCACTGCATGACTGCGGCTCCACATCGGCGCCACTGGCAGGTGCCCATCCCGCATCGCGTCCGGCGCTTCAGCTCGTCGGCGCTTCGCGCGCCGTCATCGACGGCGGCCTGGAGGATCCCGACGCTCACGCCCTCGCACGGGCAGAAGATGGTCTCAGACGGCCCCTCCCAGCGCTCCACCACATCATCGGGCATCGCGCCGATCACCATCGCCTCCCGCGCCACTGCGGTCAGCGGGACCGACGCCGCGCGCAGCTGCCGCCGGGCCTCTTCCTGCCTCTGGTCGGCCTCCGGGAGGAGGCCAAGCGCGCCGAGGGCGGATCGCACCGCCAGCCGGCCCGACTCCGCCGCTGCCCGCGGCGTGTCCACGCCGCCGGCGTCGCCCGCGATGTAGAGCCCCGCGGTCGGACCGTGCAGCGCCAGCGTGCGGTCGAAGCGCGGCACGAACCCGCCGAGGCGCGGTTGGTAGACGCACGGGGCGCCCGCCAGCCGGGCGAGGTCCACGAGCGGCGCCCTCGGCGATTCTACGCAGAGCATGCGGCACTCGTGCTCGGTCCCGTCCGCGAGGCGGACGCGCTCGACGCTCGCGTCGCCGCGCGCGGAAGCGACGGCGCCGGGGATCACGGGAACCTTCTCGGGGAGATTCTTGGGACGCTCCGCGCTGATCAGCGTGACTCCCGTCCCCCGCTCCGCGAGGCGGGCGGCCAGCGTTGCCGCTTCCGGCCCACCGGCGACGACGGCGGGCCCGCTCGCCTGACCGATTCCCCCGGCGCGGACCAGTTCCCACCCCGCCTCCACCGTCATGACCCCCTCCAGCGTCCAGCCGGGGAACGGCACGAGGCGCTCGAGCGCGCCCGTCGCCAGGATGACGGCATCGGCGGTCACGAGGCGGGTCCGGCCGCCGTGCAGCGCCGCGAGCGTGCGGCCAAAGATGCCCCACACCAGGCTGCCGCGCCACACTTCAGCCGATCGCAAATCGCGCATCAACCCTTCCGCCAGCCCGCGGGCGCCCGGGACGATGACGGCGCGCCCGCCCAGCGCCGATCGCTCCTCCATGAGCAGGACTCGGGCGCCGGCGGCGTGGGCTTCCCCGGCGGCGGCGAGCCCGGCCGGCCCTCCGCCCACGACCGCGATCTGCACGTTGACGTCGGTCACCCGGAGGCCGCCCGGCGAAGCGCGGCGACCACCGACTCAGGAACGATCGGCAGCTCCTCCACCCGTGCGCCGCTCGCGTCCATGATCGCGTTGGCGATGGCGGCGGCCACCGGCACCACCGGCGGCTCGCCGACACCCTTCGCGCCGTAGGGACCCCGCTCCGACGGGACCTCCACCAGATTGATGCGGATCGGCGGCACGTCCGTGGCACGGGGCAGGGCGTAATCGAGGAAGGTTCCGGTCGCCACCGACCCCTGCTCGTCATAGAGCATCCGCTCGAGCAGGGCCCACCCCACCCCCTGGGCCACCCCCCCGTGGATCTGCCCCCGCACGGCCGCGGGATTGATCGCCCGCCCGACATCCTGTGCCACCGCATAGTCCACGACCCGCACCCGGCCGGAATCGGCGTCCAACTGGATCCGGGCCACGTGCGCGCCGAACGCGGGCGCCCGCTGGACGATGGCCTCGGAGGCCACCCCGAAGATCGGAGGGTTCCCCGCCCCGAATCCGGAGGTGAGCTTCACGAGATCCGCGACCGCGATCGTGCGGGCCGGCACCCCGCGCACCCCCACCACCCCGCCGGTGATTTCCAGGTCCGCCTCCGACGCCTCCAACCGCCGGGCGGCCAAGGCGAGGAGCTGGCGCCGCGCGTCCTCTGCGGCTTTGACCACCGCCGAGCCGACGGAGTAGATGATCTTGCTGCCGCCGGACATCCCCGCATAGGGCGCGCTGTCGCTATCCGCCCCGACCAATCGGACCCGCGACACCGGCAGGCCGAGCATCTCGGCGGCGATCTGCGCCAGTCCGGTGGCGGTCCCGCTGATATCGATGGACCCGACGATCACCTGCGCCCCCCCGTCGGTGTTGAGCCGGATGCAGGCGCTCGCCGGCTCGAGCCCGCCGAGCCACCCGCCGGCCGCGACACCAATCCCCCGCCCATTGCGCTCCCGGTTGCGCCAGAGGGGATCCTCCTGGACCGCCTGGAGTGCCTCCCGCAGCCCGATCCGCGGCCAGGGCTCGCCGCTCGGCATCGGGTCACCGCCTTGGGACGCGTTCCGCAGACGGAACGCGATCGGGTCGAGTCCGAGCCCGCGCGCCAGGTCGTCGATCACGGACTCCAGCGCGAACGCCGCCTGCGGTGCTCCGGGCGCCCGGTAGGCGCCGATCGGCGCCTTGTGCGTCAGGATCTCCCGCCCCTGGATGTCGAGGTGGGGCGCCTGGTAGTTGCCGCCGAGCATGAGTGCCGCGATGTTCAACGGCGCCCCGGGGAGCGCCCCCGCGTCGAACAGCAGCTGCGCCTGAATGGCGACGAGCGTCCCGTCGCGGCGCGCCCCGAGCCTGACCTCCAGCGTCGACTGGGGCGCCGGCGTGGCCGTGCGGAACTCATCGGAGCGGGTCAGCACGACCCGAACCGGCCGCCCGAGGAGCATCGCCAGCGCGCCCGCCAGGGGCTCCAGGAGCAGGATCTTGGCCCCGAACCCTCCACCGACCGCCATGGGCATGATCCGGACCGACGATTCCGGGAGCCCGAGGACCTGCGCGACGTTCTCCCGCGAATAGAACAGCCCCTGGGTGGCGGTCCAGACGGTCAACCGGCGTGACGACGGATCGAACGCGGCGGTCGTCGCGTGGGGTTCGATGTACGCCTGATGCACGACCGACGTGCGAAACGTCCGCCCGACCACGAGCGCGGACTCGCGCAGCCCGCGTTCGATATCGCCGCGCACGAACCGGACGCGGCTCGTCACATTGCTGGGCCGTTGATCGTTCGACTCTTCCTCGACCTTGACCGCGGCGTGAAGGCTCGCTTCCGCGCTCTTCCCCGCCAGCCCGGGCTGCACCAGCGGAGCGGCCGGGTCGGCCGCGGCGACCGGATCCACCAGCGCCGGAAGCGGATCGAACTCCGCTCCCGACGCGAGCCGCTCCAGCCCGTCCGCGGCGGCCTCCTCGGTCTCCGCCACGACCACCGCCACCGGATCGCCGGCAAATCGCACCTCTCCGCGGGCCAGCAGGCATCGGCCCCGCACGTTCGGCACCGCGTCCCCGAACGGCAGGTCGTCCGCCGTGAGCACGGCGACCACCCCGGGAACCGCGCGCGCGGCCGCCACGGGGATCCTCCGAATCCGGGCGTGCGCGTACGGGCTCAGGAAGAGGCGGGCGTGGAGCAGCCCGCGCATCTCCTGATCCGCGACGAACTGTGTGCGGCCGGTGACTTTCTCCTCACCATCGACCCGCGGAACCGACTGTCCAACCACAGAGAATGCCATGCCGACGCTCCTCACCCTGACGTGGTGTGCGGGGACACCTGACTCTTTCCAGACGCGCGGGAAACCCTCCTCCTGCCCACGCGCGCCGTCAAGGGGTCCAGAGAACCCGCAGCGAAGGCAGTGCGTAATTGGGCATATAACACGAGAGGGAGTCGATGGCGGCGCGGGCACGAGTACCCGCCGCGCGGATCGACGCCGTCTCGTGCCTACGGCGCGAACCTAACCGTCCGCGGGGTCCCACCGACAGTGCCATGACGCGTTTCCATGTCGTACGGGTTCTAGAGTCCGGCCACCCGCGTCCCCCGCGGGAGCCCCGCTCCGCGGGGCCGAGCGGGGCGCTCGGGGGCAAAGCGCAGAAATACGGCCTCGAGGCGCTCACCATACTGGGCCTCTTCCTGCTCGGCCTGCTCGGCGGGATGCTCACGCGCGGGTGGTTTCCGGAACCGCAGGAGACCCCGCCCCCACCCCCACCCCCGCCCGTCGCGGCCCCGGCCCCGCCGGCCCCGCCGCCGGTCGAGCACGGAGACGACCGGTTCCTCGTTGTCGGGCTCACGCAGGATCTGCACCGGACCGACTCCATCATGGTCGTGCAGTGGGATGCGTTCCACCATCAGGCCCGCATCCTCGGCATCCCGCGCGATACCGGGGTGGTCATCCCGGGGATCGGGTACACGAAGCTCGTGCACGCGTACGCGACGGGCGGGGTGGGACGGACGCGGGCCGCCGTGGGGCGGCTGCTCAACGTGCCCGTCGCCCATTACTTCATCTTCAGCATCCCCGCGATGCGCCACCTCGTCGATCTGGTCGGCGGGGTGCCGGTCATCGTGGACAAACGGATGCTCTATCACGACGTCGAGCAGGGGCTGTTCATCGATCTCCAACCCGGGAGCCAGGTGATGGACGGCGGGCGCGCCGAGCAGTATCTCCGGTTCAGAAACGATCCCGACGGCGACATCGGCCGCATCCGGCGCCAGCAGCTGTTCCTGCGCTCGGCGATGCAGACGGTCCACCGCCCGGCGGTCTGGATCCGCCTCCCCCAGATCCTCGGCACCGCCCGCGCCGAACTCGGCACCGATCTCACGAGCGAGCAATTGCTGGGGTGGGTTCACGAGATCGACCACCTCGCCCCGGACGCCGTCTCGGCCCAGACCATCGAGGGACACCCCGAGACGCAGAACGATGCGCTCATGCACATGCCGCTGAGCTTCTGGGTCGTCGACGCCGACGACCTGCGCGCGAAGGTCCGCTGGCTCCTCACCGGCGTGCCGCCGCCGCCCCTGCCGAAGCCGGTCGCTCCCTAATACAGGCCGCCGTTGACGTCCAGGATGGCCCCGTGCATGTGCCGGGCGCCGGGCCCGGCCACGAAGACCACGACGTCCGCGATGTCCTCGGGCTGGGCGATCCTTCCGATCGGGGTCCTGCGCGTCATCTCGGTCCGCTGCTCCGGCGTCGTCACCCGCCACAAGAGCGGCGTCTCCACAGGACCCGGGCAGACGCAGTTGACGCGGATTCCCGTCCCCGCCAGTTCGGCCGCCAGGTGCCGGGTCAGGCCGATCAGCCCATACTTCGAGCAGGTGTAGTGCGCGCCGTTCGTGAGACTGGTGCGCCGGCCGGCGATCGATGAGACGAGCACGATCGATCCCTGACGCCGCGGCAGCATATGGGGGAGCGCCGCCTGCAGGCAGAGGAACGCCCCCTTCAGGTTGACGCCCAGCACGCGGTCCCAATTGTCATCCGTGATCTCGAGAATGGGGTCGGGAAATCCGATCCCGGCGTTCGCCACCAGGATATCCACTCCGCCGCACCGCTCAACCGCTTCGGCGATCATCGCCCCGACCTGCGCGCGATCCGCCACGTCGGCCGCGAGCGGCACACACCGGCCGCCCCGAGAGGCGATCGCCGCCGCGGTGTCGAGCGGCGGGGCGAGGTCGACGGCCGCCACCTGAGTCCCGCCGGCCGCGAACTTCTCCGCGATCGCGCGCCCGATCCCGGCGGCGGCGCCGGTGATCACCGCCGTGGTCTCCCTCGCGTCGCTCACGCGCGCCCCTGCCACGCGCCGACCGGTCCTGAGGTGGCGGCGCGCGCCCGAACCACCGAAGCCCTCAGCGCCTCTTGACGGCGGCCTCTTCCCCGGTCACTCCTGGGGCGTGCCCGCCGGCGCGTTGGGGTCTCGCTCCCCGGTCCGCGCCCAGTCGTCGGGCGCCGCCGCCGGCGCCGCCGGTTCGGCCGGATCGGAGGTGGCCCGGCGCGCGAGCTTGCGGGCCATCTTGGCCTCCCGCTTCGCCTTGCGCTTGAGTTCCTTCGCGCGTTTGACGCTGGAGTAGTTTGGGCGGGCCATCGCACGCTCCTCTCAGACTACCGTTCCTTACTCTTCACGTCACGTGTGACCACAGTATAGCACGCGGCGGTCGCGGAACGCCGCATTCGACAGCACCGCGAAAGAGTGCTACACTAGACTCCCGTGCGGATGCGAGGCCCGAGCGGCCCAGATCTGGAATGGCGAGAGCGAACCCAAAAGATCCGGGCCGCCGCCCGCAAGGGGAAGTCTTCAACTGAAATCGCGGGGTTGGTCGCCCTCCCCGTTGCGACGGTGGAGCGGGCGCTGGCCCACGCGGAACACCCCCGCCTCTCCGATCCGGTAGAGCTTCTACAAAGCCGCCGCGAAGGCCCCGGGAAAGCCCCGTCGGACGTCCAGCTGTACTGGCTCGGATTCCTCACCGCGGCGGGACACATCTGCGGGCACGGATCGCTGCTGACGCTCGTCGTGACGCTCGGCGAGGAGGGGCGGGACTGCGTCGCGACCCTCATGGCCGATCTCGCCACGGAGCACATCCGCTACGAGTTCTGTCACAGCAGCATCGTCGGGTGGCAGGTCTACCTGCGCGACCAGGGCCTGTGTGAAGCCCTACTGCCCTGGGGCATCCCGTCGGATTTCCACGGGGATGACCCGGCCCTGCTCGATGATCTGCCGAAGGAGTTCGTCGCCCCGTTCATTCGCGGATACACGGACGGGGACTTGATGTCCCGCCGACCCGGAGGCGGTTCGCGGAACGGCCACTTCGCGCTCCACGGCACTCCCGCCGTCCTGGCGGGCATCAATGCGATGCTCAAGCGGTGCTGGGCGGTCTCGAGCGGGGTGGTGAGTCAACGGCAGGACAGGACTGAGCTCCGCGTCTCGGATTCGGGGGCCTGCCACACCATCCACAGCCACCTGGACACGTTCGCGTCCCGGTTTCAGGCGGAGCGCGCAAAGGTGGCGTCGAGGAAGTAGGCGCTACTTCGAGAGCTGCTGCTTCACCACCCGGTCGGCGTCATCGTTCGAAATCCACCTGCCGGTCTGCTGGAACGTCAGGTAGCGCAGAAACCCGGACAGCGACATCCCATTCGTCTCGTCCGAATAGGGTTTCAGACCCTTGATGCTCGGCCACTGCCCGGATGCCGGCTGCGCCGTCGTCTGTGCGGGCGCAGGCACCGGCGCCTTTTGCGCCGGCGCGGGACCCGCGAACACCGCGACGAGCAGGGCTGCGACGATCACCGGGAGCAGCAATCTTCCCATGGCGATCCCCCCTAACCTCCCCGACCCGGGCCGGAACTCCACCAACCTACGCGTGCGGCTTGCCCCATTCCGGTATGGAGTCCCCGGAGGGGGCACCCTAGAAACGTCCACGAAAGACCCGTCCACGAGATACGCGTACACGATGGTATACGCCAAACGCCGCGGCGTCTCCTATGCCCCCCGCCGGGCGGCGGCCGGGAATCCGAGCACGGCGGCCGCGAGGGAGTCCGCGCGGAGACCCAGGAACGCGTCGATAATTGTGGGATCGAATTGGGTCCCCGCGCAGCGCTGCAGCTCCGCCACCGCCTCCTCGACCGACCAGGCCTCTTTGTAGGGCCGTTCATGCGTCAGCGCGTCGAAGGCGTCCGCCACCGCGACGATCCGTCCCGCGAGGGGGGTGGTCGCTTCTCTGAGCCCGTGCGGGTACCCCGTGCCGTCCCAACGCTCGTGGTGGGTGAGGGCGATCTCCTCGGCCATCTTCAGGAGCGCAAACCGTCCCCCCGAGAGGATCTTCCCCCCGATTGTCGTGTGGGTCTTGAGCACCTCAAACTCTTCCGCCGTGAGGCGGCCCGGCTTCAAGAGGATCTGGTCCGGGATGGCGATCTTCCCCACATCGTGGAGGGGAGCGGCCCGCCGCAGGAGCATCACCTGATCCTGGGCCAGCCTCATCGCCCGGGCCAGGAACGCCGAGACCTGGCCCACCCGCTTCGTGTGCTCCCCGGTGTCGTCGTCCCGGTATTCGGCGGCGAGCGCCATCCGCTCCAGCATCTCGATGTGGGCGTCTTCCAGGTCCCGGTGGGCCGCCTGCAGTTCCTCGTTGGCCTTTTGCAGGTCGCGCGTACGCTCCTGCACCTTCACCTCCAGGATTTGATTCTGGTTCGCGAGCTCGAGGTGAAGCAGCCGGGTCTGGAGCAGGTTGTTGCTCCGGAGGAGGACCTCGGTCGTGTCGAAGGGTTTGCTCAGGAAGTCTTTGGCCCCGCCGGCCAGGGCGCGCTGCTTCGCCTCCGGGGTGACGTCGGCCGTGAGCACCAGGATCGGGAGGAACGAATCGGCCGGGAGCGTCTGCTTGAGGTCCTCCATCACCATGAACCCGTCCCGTTCCGGCATGTGGAGGTCGAGCAGGATCAGGTCGGGCTGGAACTCGGTGATCAGAGCTTCGACCTCGCGCGGGTTGGTCGTGCTCTTGAAGTTGGTGTTGCCGGCAACCCACCTGAGCGTGCCCTCGAGGAAATGAATGTTGACTTCCTGGTCGTCGACGATCAGGATCCTGGCGGTCTTGATGGGGTCGACCTGCATCATCGGGTCACCTGTGTTCCACGCTTCGCTTCGATCGGCGTTCGCGTCCGTCATCTGGCTCCCACCCGCGTAAGATATTCGGCAACGATCTCCGGCAGCAGCGTGGTGTTGATCGGCTTGGGAATGTACCCGTCGCAGCCGGCGTTCAAAGCCCGCTCCTCGTCGCCCTTCATGGCGTACGCGGTGAGCGCCACCACGATGGCGTCGCGGGTCGCGGGATCGGATTTGAGGCGCCGGGTCAGCTCGAGCCCGTCCATGCCGGGCAGCTGGATGTCCATGAGGATGAGGCGTGGACGGAACGTCTTCAGCACCGCCACGGCCTCTTCGGCGTCCGCGGCCGTGCGCACATCGTACCCTTCGGTCGCCAGCAGGACCCGGACGAGCTTGAGGTTCACGGGGTTGTCGTCAACGATCAGGATGGGCGCACCGGCCATGGGATTCGCCGCGTCCGGCGGCACGAGCCCGGGCTCGGACCCGTCGGCGGTTCCGCCGACCCGGCGCCGGCGCGCGCGGACGGTGCGGCCCGTCACCGGGACACCGCCAGGCAGGCCTGCAATTCTTTCAGGAGCGGCTTGACGCCGTCGCGTCCTTTCACGACGACCGCCTGCGCGGCCTTCTTGAGCCGGGACTTGTC
>DATHLI010000177.1:0-2224 GCA_035488355.1 bacterium
CGAGCGCAACCCGATGGCGTTCTCCGGCCCGCTCGACGTCAGCGGCTACATCAAGCGTGACTACGCGCCGCTCCCCCGGCGGGTCGTGGCTCTGTGCGAGCACCTGAAACAGGTTCCCGATTACCTCGCGGCCGCCCGGGAGACACTGCGGGAACCCGTTCCCCTGCCGTTTCTGGAGACCGCGCTGGAGGTGTACACCGGGACGGTCCTGTTTCAGGAAGAGGATCTGGTGCGGGCGGTCCGGCCGGTGGGCCCAGGCCCGTTATGGACGGCATTCGAGCGGGCAAACACCGAAGCGATCGCGGCCCTGCGGCGGTTCACCGCGTACCTGGAAGATGAGATCCGGCCGAGGGCCACGCAAGAGTTCGCGATCGGCGAGGCCCATTTTCGAACGATGCTCAGCGTGGGTGAGATGCTCGACCTGCCCGTGGAACGGCTGCTCGAGATCGGCCGCTCTGATCTGGCGCGCAACCAGGCGGTCCTCAGGGAGACGGCACAGCGGATCGACCCGGGGGCCGACGTGCGCGGTGTCATGTCGCGGCAGGCGCAGGACCACCCCCCGGCTGAGCGGCTCATCTCCGAGGCCGAGCGGCTCCTCGAAGAACTCAAACAGTTTGTGGAGACGCGCGGGCTGGTGTCCATCCCGTCCGATGTCCGCCCCCGCGTCGAAGAGACCCCTCCCTTCGCCCGCTGGGCGTTCGCCATGATGGACACTTCGGGTCCCTTCGAAACCGCCGGCGAATCATTCTACTACGTCACTCCGCCCGAGCCGGGATGGACGGCGGAGCAGAAGGAGGAATGGCTGAGGAAATTCGATTACGCGACGCTGCGGGATGTCGGGATCCACGAAGTGTACCCGGGCCACTTCGTGCACTTCCTGCATGTAAAAGAAATCCCGCGGTCGCTCCGGAAGGTCCTGACGAGCTACTCATTCGTCGAGGGCTGGGCGCACTACTGCGAGGAGATGTTGGTGGAGGAGGGGTACGGCCGAGACGATCCCGGCTTTCGGATCGCCCAGTGCTCGGAAGCGCTCCTGCGAGACGTTCGGTTTGTCGTCGCGATCGAGATGCACACCCGGAACATGTCCAAAGATGCCGCCGCGCGCATGTTCGTCGAATCGGCCTATCTGGATCCCCTGCCGGCCGAACGGGAGGCGGCGCGGGGCACGTTCGATCCGGGGTACCTGAATTACACGCTCGGCAAACTGATGATCAGCAAACTCCGCGACGATCTGCGCCGGCGGGGGGCCGGCTTCTCACTAAGGGCCTTCCACGACGGGCTGCTGAAGTTGGGCGCCCCGCCGATCCCACTTGTCCGCCGCCGGCTGCTGGCGACGGACTCCGGCGCCCTCTAGAAACTGCGTTCAGCGCTCCGCAGGACCCTGCGGCGCCGGGGGCGTCCCTGCCGGAGGCGCCCCTGCCGGGGGACTCCCACCGCTCCCGCCAGCGGCCCGCTCGGCCTTGATGGCTTCGGCCCTGGCCTTGGCCGCGGCGATCTTCTCTTCGCGGCTCATTTCCGGTTGCTCCGCCCCTGCCGGCGGTGGCGCCGGGGCCTGTCCTGCGGGCGCGGCGCCGGGGGAGGACGCGCCTCCCGCTGCCGCCCCGGCTGGCTGCGCGGGGGTGGCCGGCTTCGCTGTGGGAGTCGCGGGCGCGGCCGGCTTTGCCGGGGCCGGCGGAGCCTTCGGGGGAATCTTCTGGCCGAGAAACTCCTGGCGCAGGTACTGCCCGACCGCGGTGTGGATCCGCTCGCGCGCCTCAGCTTTGCCGGCCAGGGCGTCCGCGACCCAGGCCTTGTCCACGCGGTAGGAAACCAGCCGCTTCCCCTGGGCGAACTGGACGAGATAGTGCCCCATAGAATCCTGCACTACCAGGATCTTCACGTTCAGTTTGAGCGGGATCGCGATCTCGCTGACGAGGTAGAACACCCAGGTCTCTTTCTCGTCCATCGCCGTTCTCGTCAGCGTTTCGGCGACGGACCGGCCCGCCAGCGGATCGACCGGCCGGAGGCGGGCGCGGCCCGCCTTCTTGCGGATCTGGGCCATCAGGTCGTCCTTCACGTCCGCCAGGGCCACAGCCACGGAGAACCCGATGATGACCAGAATGGCGAATGTCAGCGACCAATACGTGAGGAACTTGCTCAGGGGGATCCGTCTCCTTTCAGCCGCGTCCGGCGCTCTGCGTCACCCGAAGGAACGCGCCTCCTACAAGGCCCGCAGCACCTCTAT
>DATHLI010000178.1:0-5498 GCA_035488355.1 bacterium
CCGGGTGCCGGCGGTGGAGATCATGATCGCCACCCCCGCCATCCGCAACCTCATCCGCGAGGCCAAGACGCACCAGATCGAATCGACCCTGCAGACCGGGGCCCAGTACGGCATGCAGACGATGGACATGGCGCTGGCGGAACTGTGCCGGCGCGGCATGGTCAGCGTCGAGGACGCCCTCAGCCGGGCGATTCATCCTGAGGAACTGCGGAAGCTGATTCGTGAGTGAGGCGCGCGGCGCGGGGGGCCGCAGCCCCGAACGAGGGCGCCTGGAGACGATTCATATTTCTCATGGAGGGTAGGGAGGGGAGGCGCCATGCCACTGTATGAATATACGGCCCGAGACGTCACCGGCAAGGTCCTTGCCGGGGCGATCGAGGCGGAGAGCGATGCGACCGTCACGCAGAAGCTCCGGGAGATGGGGTTCTTCATCACCAACCTGCAGCGCAAGAGCGAGCCGGTTGGGGTGGGGGAGTGGTTCGCCAAGTTCAAGGGCATCGGCCTCAAGGACCTGGCCGTCTTCAGCCGGCAGTTTTCCACCATGGTCAATGCCGGTCTCTCGCTGGTCAGGACGCTCTCCATCCTCGAGGACCAGACCACGCAGAAGCAGCTCAAAGAGGTCATCGCGGCGATCCGGACCGATATCGAGGGCGGGGCGACGCTCAGCAGCGCGCTCGCCAAGCATCCGGCCGCCTTCAGCAACCTGTACGTCAACATGGTCAAAGCCGGCGAAGCGGGCGGCGTCCTCGACGACGTGCTCATCCGGCTGGCCAACTTCCTGGAGAAAGAGCTGGTGCTGCGCCAGAAGATCAAGTCCGCCACCACGTACCCGGTCCTTCTGGCGACGGCCGCGATCGGGGCCCTGCTCTTTATGACCGTGGTGATCATTCCCCAGTTCGCGTCGTTCTTCAAAGAACTGGGGTCGAGCGCCCAGCTGCCCCTGCCCACGCAGATCGCGATGGGCGTGAGCACGATCCTCCGCAAGTTCTGGTACCTGATCATCGCCGCCCTGGGGGGCTCCATCTACGCGCTCCGGATCTACGTGCGCACCCCGGCGGGCAAAGCGAACTACGACCTCGTCAAGCTGCGGGTGCCGGTGCTCGGGCCGGTCAACCAGAAGATCATCATCGCGCGGTTCAGCCGGACGTTCGGGACCCTGGTCGCCAGCGGCGTGCCCATCATGCAGTCGCTGGAGGTGGTGGGCAAGGCGATCGACAACGTCTCGGTCGCCAGAGCCGTGGAATCCGTCCGCACCAGCATCCGGGAAGGCGAGAGCATCGCCGTCCCGCTGCAGGCGAGCGGGATGTTCCCGCCCATGGTGATCCAGATGGTCAAGGTCGGCGAGGAGACCGGGGCGTTGGAAACCATGCTGAACAAGGTGGCCGACTTCTACGACACGGAGATCGACAACACCGTGGCGAGCCTGACCTCGATTCTGGAGCCCATCCTGATCGTGGGTATGGGCATCGTCATCGGCGCCATGCTGATCTCCCTGTACCTGCCGATCTTCAACCTGGCGCTGTCCGTCAAGTGAGGGACCGCCTCCACGAGCGGGCCGCGCCCGGCGGGCGCGGCCCGCGACGTTCCCGGGGCTCTCCGGGCGCCATCCCGCGTCCCAAGACATCCCCTCGCGCCGGCGGCGCCAGACCCCGCTCTCCTTGAGCAGCGGAGTGATGGCCTCGACGCCTCCCGGGCCGGGCGCTGCGATGGCGTCCCCCCGCCGCTCCTGGTCCTGCTCCCGGCTGGACCCGGGAGCGGTCTTCGTCGGGATCATTGCCCTTGCCGCGGGCCTGCGGGTCGCCCTGCTCGGCCGAAACAGCCTCTGGTTCGATGAGGCGTGGGTGGTGTGGGTCGTGCAGCACGGGTGGCGGGACATCGTGCCCCTGCTCAGGGCGCACGACGCCCACCCACCGCTGTACTTCCTCCTGATGAAGGCCTGGGTGGGGATCGGCGGCGCCCGCGAAGCCGCGCTGCGCTTTCCATCGGCGTGCTGCGGGGTGCTGTCCGTCGCGTTGACCTACGCGCTCGCGCGCCGGGTGTCGTCGGTCCGGGCCGGCCTCCTGAGCGCCGTCATCGTCGGGGTCTCCCCGTTCGCGGTCATGGCCGATCACGAGGTGAGGATGTACGCCCTGCTGGGCACGCTGGCGGTGGGCTCCACGCTGGGCCTCGTCGCATGCTGTGAGCGGGGAGGGGTCCTGCGCTGGGGAGGGTACGTCCTGCTCGCCGCGGGGATGCTCTACACGCAGTATCTTGGCGGGTTGGTGATCCTGGCGCACGGGATCTGGGTCGCGGGGTACGAGCGCCGGCACGGTGGGAGATGGCTCCTGGCGATGGGCGCGGCCGCGGTGCTGTATATTCCCTGGGTGCCTGCGCTGTGGCAGCAGCTCGCGTCCGGGAACGTGTGGCCCTTGTACCGTCAAGGCGTCTTCCTCGATTTCGGCGATTTCCTCGGGCTGATGGCGTTCGGCGGGTCGCTGTTTGGAATGGGGAGCTACTTTTTCCCTGGGCAGGCCGGCCCTGTCGCCCAGGGCCTGATCCTGCTGCCGTTTCTGGTGACCCTGTGGCGGGGAACGGCGTCGTGGATGTCCGACCGGCGGAGCCTGGCGTTGATCGGGCTGCCCCTCGCCGTCTCGGGGGTCGCCATGGGGGCGTTCTCCCTGGCGCGCCACCTCGTCTTTTACCCGCGGTGGTTCTCCTTTCTGCTGCCCTTCTATGCCATGCTCCTCGCCCGGGGCCTGGAGGATATTGCCGGACGGTGGCGGGGGCGGCGGACCGAGGCGCTTGGGCTGCTGACCGCCGGGCTGCTCGCGCTCGGCGTGCCGGTGCTGGGGCGGTACTATTTCGATCCGGGGTTTCGGCCCTACCCGTGGCGCGCGGCGGCGGATCTTGTGCGGCGGCAGGCCCGACCGGGCGACTTCCTGCTCTTTGTGAACGGTTCAGGAGAGATCCCGTTTGAGTATTACTTCCATGAGCCGCATCCGTCGCTGGCGATCAGGCCGACCGAGGCCGTGCGCGGCGCAGGCCGCGACCCGACGTTCACGGACGTTCAGGTGCGGGCCCTGGCAGAGCGGTACCCGCGTCTGTGGATCATCGCCACGCCTCCGTTCACACCGGGCATGCAGGAGCGACTTCGGTCCCGCCTCGACCATGCGTACACGGTGGTCGGCGGCCGGAACTACCCGGGGATCTGGGTGCACCTCTACGAGGTCAGACGCTCCGCACCCGCTCCGCCGAAGGGGTCGAGTGCCCGCTGATGAGCGACGCGCCGATGACCGCGCAGCATCCTGAGTTGGGCCGTGCACCGGCGCAATCCAGCCGCCTGTGGGCCCGCTTCCGCCTGGACCCGGCCGTGATCCTCGGGGGAGTCATCGCCCTTGCGGCCGGGCTCCGATTTGCGCGCCTCGCCCAGCCGAGCCTGTGGTCCGATGAGATGTTCGTGGTGTGGCTCACGCGGTTCGAGCCGCATGATCTCCTGCGCCTCGTGCGGATCGTCGATTTCCATCCCCCGCTGTATTACCTGTTGATGAAGGCCTGGGTCGGGGTGGCGGGTACTGGAGAAGCGGCCCTCCGCGTCCCCTCGGCCTGCTTTGGTCTCCTGTGCGTCCCCCTGACGTATGCGCTCGCGCGCCGGGTGGCCTCGGATCCGGTGAGCCTCCTCAGCGCCTTCCTGGTCGCCGTCTCGCCCTTCCAGATCATGGCGGGCCAGGAGGCCCGGATGTACCCGTTGTTGGGCGCGCTCGTCCTGGCCGCCACGCTGGCGCTGACCGAAGCGGTGGCCCGAGGAGGCGCGGTGCGCTGGCTCATCTACGCCGCGCTGGTGACCTTGACGGCCGGCACGGACTACCTGGGTCTCCTCGTTCTCGCGGCCCACGGCGTCTGGATTGCCTGCTGTGAACGTAGATTCCTCGGGCGCTGGCTTGCGGCCGCCGGGGGCGCCGCCGCCTTGTACGCGCCCTGGCTGCCGTCGCTGTGGGATCAGGTGATCCAGTCGCACGGCCTGGATCAGATCGTCCTCTTGCACGGTGGGCCGTCCGCGTCCGGCGTCGCGGTCTACCGCCTCCTGACCGATCTCCTCGGACTGTTCGCCTTCGGCGGAGCGCTCTTCGGAACCACCGGTTACCTTTCGGGCGGTTCCCTCGGGCCGGCGGAGCGGCTCATCGTCCTCCTGCCGTTCCTCGCGGTCCTGTGGTGGGGCGTGACCGCGATGGCATCCGACCGCCGCAGCGCAGCCCTCCTCGGGCTCCCTCCGGCGGTGGCGATCGGGGTGACGCTCGCGGCGTCCCTTGCAAAACCGGTCTTCCTGTTGCGGTGGTTCTCGTTTCTCATGCCCTTTTACGCGGTGTTTCTCTCCCGAGGGATCGTTGCGGCCGGGGAGCGGTTCCGCGAGCACGGCGACCGCGTCTCCGCCCTCCTGGCCGCGGGTCTTCTCTTGTACTCCCTGCCGGTGCTGGACCGGTACTATCTTGACCCGCTCTCGCGCCCGTACCAGTGGCGCGCCGCGGCCGCGCGGGTGAAGACGTTCGCCAGGCCCGGGGACTTCTTTGTGTACGCGGACGGGCCGGCGGAGCAGACCTTCACGTATTACTTCCGGGACGCGCATCCCTCCCTGAACCTGGATCCGGTCGAAGGTGGTCCCCTCGGGGACCGGCGGAGGGATCCCCTCGCCGCGGCGGAGGTGCGCCGCCTGGCGGAGCGCTTCCCGCGCGTATGGCTGGTGGTCAATGGCGCCCCGAACCCATCCGTGACCCGGCGCGTCCTTCCCGCGCTCGGCGTCGCGTTTCGGTCCGGCGGGTACCGCGACTTCAATGGAGTGGGGGTGTATCTGTTTGAAACGACAGCGCCCCCACCCCACTGAGGGCGGGGGCTCCCCTTCGCCGATGAGCCACGTACCGATGACCGCGCCGCATCCCGAGCCGGGCGCTGCGATGGCACGCCCGGGCCGCGCCTGGGCCCTTCCTCGCCCGGACTCCGGAGTGGTCCTGGGAGGGATCATCGTCCTTGCCGCGGTCCTCCGCTTTGCGGGGCTCGGGCACCACAGCCTCTGGTATGACGAAGCGTTTGTCATGTGGGTGGGGGGGCATCGCTGGCAGGACGTGCTGCCTCTGCTCGCGAGCCACGACTTCCACCCGCCGTTGTATTACTTGCTCATCAAGGCCTGGACCGGCGTCGCCGGGACGGGGGAGGCGGCGGTGCGGGCCCCCTCGGCGTGCCTGAGCGTCATCTGCGTGCCCCTGACCTATGCGCTCGCGCGCCGGGTGGCCTCGGAGCGGGTGAGCCTCCTCAGCGCTTTTCTGGTCGCCGTCTCACCGTTCCAGGTGATGGCCGGGCAGGAGGCCCGGATGTACCCGTTGCTGGCTGCGCTGACGCTGGGATCGACGCTGGCGCTCGCGGCCGGAGTGGAGCGGGGCGGGGCGCGTCGCTGGGCCGGGTACGCCGTGCTGGCGGTCCTGATGGTGTACACGCAGTACCTGGGGTTCCTCGTCCTCCTCGCCCACGGG
>DATHLI010000179.1:0-6356 GCA_035488355.1 bacterium
GTCCTGGACCTATCTCTGGTCCCAGGCGCACGAGAACACGGTGATTGTGTACGGCACCGTCGGCAGCAGCCCGTCGGCCACGCTCACGATGGATTTGATCGGCAAGCCGTCCCCGGGCGACCTCGCCTCGATCGTCTCCGAGTGGGCCGATTTGTCTGGGATCGCGGACGGCTCGGGGACCGCCACCGGGACGGCGAGCCCCATCCGGACGGGCGCGGTGACCACCGGCAATGCGAATGATCTCCTCATCTCCGTCGGCGGCGACACCGGCAGCATGACCCCGGGCTCGTGGACCGCGTTCACCCCGTATGCGGGGACGCCGCAGCTACCGCAGGCGAAGATCGAGGCCGCGTATCAGATCGTCTCCGCGACGGGGAGCTACTCCCACACGTGGTCGGACAATGGGTCGACAGGGTGGGACGCCGTCATCGCTGCGCTTCAGGGGAGCGCCATCGCCTTGATCCAGCAGGCGGCGCAGGGGTTGACGGGATCGTATCCCGGTTACCTGTATGTGGTGCTCAACCAGGAGCCTCGGCCCGGGGACGTGCTGGTGGTCACGAACGTCTCCAACAACCGCCAGGTGGCCGTCTCCGGCGGCGGAGTGTCGAGTTGGAACTACGTCTGGTCGCAGGCGCACGAGAACACGGTGATCGTGTACGGCACCGTCGGCAGCAACCCGACGAATGAGGTCAGGATGGATTTGATCGGCACGCCCTACGGCACGGGCGACCTCACTTCCATCGTCTCGGAGTGGGCCGGGTTGACTGGGATCGCGGACGGCTCGGGGACCACCACCGGGACGACGAGCTCCATCCGGACGGCCGCCGTGACCACCGGCATTGCGAATGACCTCCTCATCTCCGTCGGCGGCGATACCGGCAGCATGACCCCGGGCTCGTGGACCGCGTTCACCGCGCCCACGCAGCAGCCGCATGCGAAGATCGAAGCCGCCTATCAAATCGTCTCCGCGACCGGGAGCTACTCCAACAAGTGGTCGGACATCAGGTCGACAGGATGGGACGCGGTGATCGCAGCCTTCAAGTGACGAGCGCGACGATCGTGTCCACCGTCACCTCTTCCAGGCTTGTGACGACCAGGTCCGCCGCCGAAAAGTCCATCCGCCGGGTGAGGGCCGACGGGACCACAACGCAGGCCATCCCGGCGGCCTTGGCGGCCAGCACGCCGTTCATGCTGTCCTCCAGCGCCGCGCAGGCTTCCGGAGGCGCCCCCAGGCGGCGCGCGGCCAATAGGTAGACATCGGGCGCAGGCTTCGCGCGGGCGACCTCATCGCCCCCGGCCTCGGCGTCGAACTGGGCGTCCAGATCGAGCCCGGTGAGCACCCGGCGGATCCAGGAGCGGCGGGAAGAAGAGGCGACCGCGGTACGCAGGCCCCGGCGCCTGAGCGAGCCCAGGAGCGGCACGACACCGGGGAGGGGTTTGAAATACTCGTCGATGAGCCGGTCGTGGTGCTCCCGCCAGATGGCGGCGACGGCCTCGGGGGTAGCCGGGCTTCCGGGCCGGCGGAAAGGCGCATAGGCATCGAACGGCCCATCGGTGCGCCCGATGTTCAGCAACCACGAGTCCACGGGAAAGCTCAGGCCGTACCTGGCGTAGGCCGCCTGCCAGGCGAGCACATCCGGCGTCTCGCTGTCGATGATCAGCCCATCGAGATCGAAGATGACGGCGGTGATCAAACCGCGGTCTCCACACGGCCGGCGCGGGCCCGCAGCGGCAGGCTGAACCACACCGTCGTCAGCCCGCCTGCGCTGCTGGCGCCCGTCTCCCCGCCGTGGGCCCGCGCGATCTCCTGGACGATCGCGAGCCCGATCCCCGCCCCGCCCGTCTCCCGCGAGCGGGACTTCTCCCCGCGATAGAAGCGCTCGAAGATCCGCGGGAGATCATCGGGGGCGATCCCTTCGCCGGGGTTGGACACCTCGAGCCGCACCGATCCGTTGACGAGACGCGCGGCGACGGCCACGGCGCCGCCGGGAGACGCGTACCGCAGCGCGTTGTCGATCAAATTCCGCAGCGCCTGGCTCACCAGATCGGCGTCCGCCTCGACTGCGGGGAGATCGCCGCAGGCTTCGCGGAGCGCCAGCCCCCGCTGGGCGAACTCGGGGCCGTACACGGCCACCAGCCGTCCGACGAGCGCGCCGAGATCGACCGGCGCCACCTCCAGGCGCGAGACCCGGGCGTCGAACTGGCTCAACTGGTGGAGGTCGCCGACCAGCCGGGCCAGCCGGATGACCTCATCGTGCAGCATGACCAGCGTCTCAGGGCTCGGAGGGGCCACTCCGTCGCGCAGCGCTTCCAGGTACCCCTGCAGGGTGGACAGGGGCGTCCGCAGCTCGTGGGCGACGTTCGCGACCAGTTCCCGGCGGAACGCCTCGGTCCGCTGCAGGCTCGCCGCCATCTGGTTGAGGGACTCCGCCAGCCGCCCGATCTCGTCCCGGCCGTGGCGGTCGAGCCGGCGGGCGTAATCGCCCGTGGCGATCCGCTCGGCCAGGACCATCATCTGCTCGAGGGGGCGGACGATCCTGGTGACCAGCACCCATCCCAGCAGCATCGCGATCGCCGCGGCGACCAGGCTGCTGACCAGCAGGATCCGGGTGCTGGCCGACCGGAACTCCGCCTCGAACGTCGTGGGGTCCACATGGTAGCGCACCATGATCGCCATGAAGGTGTGCCCCACCTGATGCGACAGGGCCGCCCCGGAAATGGCCACTGCGATGGCGATGACGAACCACTGCGCCCCCAGGAGGCGCCAGAGCAGGCTATCCCGCACGCCCATTCCCGACGAGCTTGTACCCGACCCCGCGAACCGTCTGAATGTACCGGGGGCGCGCCGGATCGTCTCCAAGCTTCTCCCGCAGCTTGCCGATGTGGACGTCGACCGTGCGGTCGACTACGACGGCCTCATCGAAGGCGTAGACATGGGCCAGCAGCTGGTCCCGCGTGAAGACCCGGCCGGGAAACTCCATCAGCGCCTGGAGGAGCTTGAACTCGATCGGGGTCAGCCGGACCTCGCGCCCGTCGGCGGCGACCTCGTGCCGCTCCAGGTCCATCACCAGGTCGCCGTGCGCGAGCTTGGACACGGCAGGGGTCGCCGGCGTGGTGCGGCGCAGGATCGCCCGCACCCGGGCCACGAGCTCGCGGGGGCTGAACGGCTTGGTCACATAATCGTCCGCCCCCACGGAAAGCCCCACGAGCTTGTCCACCTCCTCTACCTTTGCCGTCAGCATCAGGATCGGGACGTTGGACGTTTTCCGGATCTGCCGGCAGACCGTGATCCCGTCGATCTTGGGGAGCAGCAGATCCAGGATGATGAACCCCGGCCGGTTGCGGGTGTACAGGTCCATGGCGTGCTGACCGTCGTAGGCGGCGAGCACCCCGAACCCTTCCCGCTCGAGGTACATCCGGACGAGCGAGACGAGCCGGTGATCGTCGTCGACGACGAGAACGGTCTGCTCCGCGGACATGCGCGAGGCCTCCAATGCCGTGCGTCTTGCGCGCCCGCAGTGTACGAACGCCGTATAAAGGTTTGATAAAGGCCTCCGCGAACCTCCACGGTGCCCGGCTCCCTTCCATCCAGGCTGCGTCCCCGAGCGGAACGCGTGATGTTCGCGTCAAAAGCGTTACGTGAGCGTGAATCGACAGGACACATAATGGGGACGGCGCCGATGAACATTCTGCAGAGCAGCGCAGCGGAACTCATGGACGACCCGGCCCGCACGGCCGAAGAACTCCGGGGAAGCTTCAGGGACCTGGAGCGGATGAACCGGTTTCTGGGCGCGCATGCCATCGTCCGGGCGTATCTGAACCGGGTGCTTCCGGTCTGGCGGAGCCGGCGCGCACCCGCGCGGAGCGTATTCACCGTGCTCGATGTCGCGACGGGGGGAGGAGATGTCCCGGCCGCCGTGGCGGCGTGGGCCGCGAGAGCGGGGATTGCGGTCCGCATCGCGGCCGTGGACCGCCATCCGACCACCGCGCGCCTCGCCGGCGCCGCGACCGCCTCCTGCGGCGCCGTCACGGTGCTCCGGGCCGATGCGCGGGCGCTGCCGTTTCGGGAAGCGAGCGTCGATGTCTGCCTGTGCAATCTGGCGCTCCACCACCTGACGCCCGAGGAAGGCCTGGCCCTCATCGGATCCCTCAACCGGGTGGCGCGCATCGGCTTCCTCGTGGTCGACCTGCTGCGCTGCGCCGCCGGGTACGGCGGCGCGTGGCTCCTGACCCGCCTCTCGAGCAATCGGCTGATCCGTCACGACGGGCCGCTCTCCGTCCGCCGCGCGCCCTCGTGGGACGAGTACCGCCGGCTCGCCGAAGCGGCGGGCATTCCGGGACTCCGGCTCGCCCGTCACCCGTTCTTTCGCGTCTCGCTTTCGCGGATCGGATAGCCCGATGCTCGACGTGATCGTGGTGGGAGGCGGCCCGGCGGGAAGCGTCGCGGCGGCCGTGCTCGCGGGCGCAGGATGCCGCGTGCTGGTCGCCGAACGCGCCCGGTTTCCGCGGAGCAAACCGTGCGGGGACTACCTCAACCCCGGGTGCGCCGGCGTCCTCAATCGGATCGGGGCTCTCGGGGACGTCGAGCATGCCGCGCTGCCGGTTCCCGGCTGGCGAATCGTCGCACCCGACGGCGCGGCCGCCACCACCGCGTTCTCCGCCGGCACAGGATTCGCCCTGCCGCGCCGGACCCTCGACCACATCCTGCTGACCCGCGCGGTCAGGATGGGCGCCGCGGTCATCGAAGCGGCCCAGGTGACCGCCCTGGGTCGCGGGCCCGGAGGGGTGCGGGTGACCATCGAGCGCGGCGCCGGGCCGGGCGAACGCGAGGTCCTCGGCGCGCGGCTGGTGATCGGCGCGGACGGCCTCCGCTCGGCGATCGCCCGCATGATCGGCGCCGGCGCCGCGCCGCGGGGTGGGCGATTCACCGTGGGCGCATACCTCGAGGGACTGGATGGGACCGGGGCTTCGGGGGAGCGGCCGCCCGGCGAGATCCATTTCGCCAGGGACCGGTTCTGCGGGATCGCCCACCTTCCGGGCGGGCTCGCCAATGTCACGATCGCGCTGCCCGCCGGCGCGCTGCGGACGTGGCGGGGCGATCTCGAAGCGGGATATTGGACCGCGCTGCGCGCCTTTCCGGGGCTCGCCGGACGCCTCGCGGGCGCCAGAACCGTTGGGCGGTTGCGCGCCAGCGGCCCGGTCGGCTACCGGCGCCGTCGGGCCGTCGGCGACGGGGTGCTGCTGGCCGGGGATGCCGCGGCGCTCATCAATCCCATGACGGGGCAGGGAATGTTCCTGGCCCTGAGGGGCGGCGAACTGGCGGGCCTGGCCGCGCTGCGGGCGCTCGACCGGGGCGGCCCCACCAGACGGGCCCTTGCCGCGTACGATCGGGAGCGCAGGCGGGAATTCGGCGATGCCTTCCTCGTATCCAGGATCTTGGACAACCTCGCCTTCCGGCCGTCTGTCGTGGGCCGGGCGGTGCGGGCGATGGCCGGCCGGTCCGCGCTCGGGACGCGCTTCATCGACGGGGTCGGCGGCGTCTCCCGCGCCGCGTCGGTCATGCACCCGCGACTCCTGGCCGGGCTCCTCGGGATCGCCTGAGTGCACACCGAGACGGCCGTCCGCATCGAGGGGAGCCAGGAGGCGATCTTCGGCTATGCCGCGCGCGTTGAGGACTGGCCCCGCCTTCTTCCTCACTACCGCAGCGTCCGCGTCGTCGCCGCCTCGGGCAACGAGCGGGTCGTGGAGATGCGGGCGCGTCGCGACCGGATCCCGGTCTCGTGGTGGGCGCGCCAGGTGGTCCTGCCGGCGGAGCGCCGGATCCGATACACGCACATGCGCGGGGTGACGCGCGGGATGGAGGTGGAGTGGCGCTTCACCCCGGCGGCCGGGGGCGTGCTGGTGACCATCGTCCACGACCTCTCCCTGCGGTGGCCGCTCGTCGGCCGCGCGGTCGCCGATTGGATCATCGGACCGATGTTCGTCGAACCGATCGCCGGGGCAACGCTCCGGAGGATCAAGATGCTGGTCGAGCAGGACGTCGCACACCCGAGGGAGGCCGTCCAGGATGCGTGAGACTGTGAAGCGGCGGGTGGTCGTGACCGGGCTGGGACCCCTGACCCCGGTCGGACACGGCAGCCGGGGGCTCTACGAAGGACTGCGCCGCGAGCGCTCGGCGATCGACCGGATCACGCGATTCGACCCCGAGCCGTTCCCCTGCAAGATCGCCGGAGAGATCCGGGATTTCGATCCCGCGGCCTACCTGGACGCGAAGCGCCTGAGGCGGCTGGACCGGTACTCGCAGTTCGCCGTCGCCTGCGGCCGGATGGCGATCGCGGACGCCCGGCTCGATCTCG
>DATHLI010000180.1:0-6032 GCA_035488355.1 bacterium
CGGTGCTGGCCAGCGACGGGACCGTCTACGCGGGGTGCAACGTCGAGAACGCATCCTACGGGCTGGCGCTCTGCGCGGAGCGTGTGGCGATTCATACGGCGGTGGCGAACGGCCGGCGGCGGCTGACCGCGGTCGCGGTGGTGGGGCCGTCCGGGATCACCCTCACCCCGTGCGGGGCCTGCCGGCAGGTGATGGAAGAGTTCGGTGTGCAGAACGTGATCCTCGCTTCCCCGCGAGGCGCGCCTACCGTGGTCGCGTTCCCGGCGTTGCTGCCCAGCCCGTTCCCCCAGGCGGCGGGGCGGGGCCGGCATGCCGGTCTATAAGACGGAGGCGATCGTCCTCCGGCAGCAGGCGCTGGGCGAGGCGGATCGCATCGTCACGCTCTTCACCCGAGAGTACGGAAAGCTGCGGGCGGCCGCCAAGGGCATTCGCCGGCCGGCGAGCCGGCTGGCCGGGCGGCTCGAACCGTTTACCCATGCGCGGCTGCTGCTGGCCCGCGGGCGGACGCTGGATGTGATCGCCCAGGCCGAGATCGTCGAGGCGTTCGCGGGCGTGCGGGCAGACCTGATCCGGTCCGCGTACGCGGCCTATGTGGCGGAACTCGTCGACCGCGGGCTCGCCGATCGCGATCCGCACCAGGAGGTCTTCGCCCTGACCCTCGACGCGCTCGAGACGTTGGGGCGCTCGCGCGAGGACGACGCGGACGTCGCAGTCTTGCATTTTGCGCTGCGCCTCGCCGGATGTCTTGGCTATCAGCCCGAGACGGCGATGTGCGTGCAGTGCGGGCGGCGCCTTCCCCGCGTCCGGGGCGCCGCGGAGGCGTGGGCCTTCAGCCCCGCAAGAGGAGGCGCCCTCTGCCCGGCGTGCCGGAGGGAGGATGCGGAGGCGGTCCCCGTGCCCCCCGGGCTGCTGGCGACGTTCGATCACCTCATCCGGACGCCCGGCCCCGAGTCGTCCCGGCTTCGGATGACGCCCGTCCAGCGTGGGGACCTGGCCCGGCTGGTCCAGCTCCATCTGGAGCACCGGTGGGAATCCAGGCTGCGCGCGCCCCTGGTCATCAAACGTCTCCGGGAGCCGCTCGAGTCTCCAGGAGCCGCGGATTTGACCACGAACGCCCGCGTGATAAGATAAGCGTGCGGAGGTGGTCGCATGGAGATCGACCTGGAGCGGGCAAAGCGCGCGATCGCTCAATTCGGGGGCGCGATAGACGAGGCCAGGCGAGCGGTGCGTCAGGGCCGGCCCGGAATGCTGCGGGTCAACGATGAGGACCGGGTCATCGAGCTGCCTCTCACCTGGGCGGCCGCGGCGTTTGCCGCTCTGGCCGTTGCCACCGTCCTGACCTCCGTTCCCCTGAGGCGGAAGCGGGAAGAAGAGCCGCTCGGCATCGGGTGACGGCCGGACAGGATCGGCGTTTCGTCCCTCCGAACAAGCAGTGGACGCTTGAGATGGAGGACGAATGTATTTTCAAGACATCATCCTCTCGCTGGAGCGCTATTGGGCTGCGTACGGCTGCGTGATCGCGCAGCCGTACGATGGTGAAGTGGGGGCCGGGACGATGCATCCGGCTACCTTTCTGCGCGCGCTGGGTCCCGAGCCGTGGAAGGTCGCGTACACCCAGCCGAGCCGGCGGCCGGCCGACGGGCGGTACGGCAAGAACCCCAACCGGCTGTACACCCACCTGCAATATCAGGTCATCCTCAAGCCCGCCCCCACCGACGTGCAGGACCTGTACCTCCGGAGCATCGGGGGGCTGGGCATCAAGGTGCCCGATCACGACCTCCGCTTCCTCGAAGACGACTGGGAGGCTCCGACGCTGGGGGCCTGGGGTCTGGGCTGGCAGGTGTTCCTGGACGGACAGGAGATCAGCCAGTTCACCTATATGCAGCAGGTCGGCGGCATGGACGTTCCGCTCATCTCCGCTGAACTGACCTACGGCCTGGAGCGGATCGCCCAGTCCATTCAAAGGAAGGACAGCGTCTTCGACCTCGTCTGGGCGCCCGGGGTGACCTACGGCGAGATCCGCCAGCAGGAGGAGTTCGAGCACTCGACCTATGCGCTCGAGACGGCGGATGTCGCGGTGCTGGGGCAGCTCTTCGAGGCGTACGAGCGCGAAGCCCAGCGCCTCCTCGACGCCCGGCTGGCGTTTCCGGCCTACGAGTACACGCTGAAGTGCTCCCACGTCTTCAATCTGCTGGATGCGCGGGGCGCGGTGGGGGTCGCGGAACGGGCGTCGCTGATGGGCCGGTGCCGCGCCCTGGCGCGGCGCAGCGCGGAACTGTACCTCGCCCGGCGAGAGGAGATGGGCTGGCCGCTGCTTCGAGGCCGCGTGCATGCCGCCTAAACCGACCCGGCGCAAACGGCCGCGGCTCGTCTTCGAGATCGGCACCGAAGAATTGCCGGCGGCCGCCGCATGGGCCGCGGCCCGGCAGATCCGGGAGATGGCGCCCGAGGCGCTGCGCGCCGCCCGGATCACCTGCGGCGCGGTCGCCGCGTGGTCCACGCCCCGCCGGATCGTCCTGGCCGCCGAGGAGGTGGCCCTCCGCCAGGAGGACGCCGTTCGTGAGGTCCGCGGTCCCGCCGCGCGCGTTGCGTACGCGGCGGACGGCCGGCCCACCCAGGCCGCCGAGGGGTTCGCCCGCGCGCAGGGTGTGCCCGTGGCCGGCCTGGAGCGCCGGTCGACCCCGCAGGGCGAGTACGTGTTTGCCATCCTGCGCTCTCCGGGCGGCCCCACCATCAAGGCGCTCGGCGAGGTGCTGCCTGCGCTTGCCGCCGGGCTCGCGTTTCCCAAGACGATGCGATGGGGTCCCGAGGCCGTCCGCTTCGCGCGGCCGGTGCGGTGGTTGGTGGCGCTCCTCGGACGCGAGGTCGTCGCCTGCCGCTTTGCGGACGTCGAGGCGGGCAGGCGCACCTTCGGCCACCGCGTCCTGAGCCCGCGCCCGATCACGATCCCAGACGCCCAAGGCTTCGAGGCGGCGCTCCGCCGCGGATACGTCCTCCTCGATCCGGAAGTGCGGCGCCGGCGGATCACCGAGTCGACCACCCGTGTGGCGCGCCGCGCGGGCGGGCACCCGATTCTGGACCCCGACCTCCTCGAGGAAACCATTCAGCTGGTGGAGTGGCCCGAAGCCCTCGCCGGCCGGTTCGCGCCGGAGTTTCTGTCCCTCCCCCGTGAGGTCCTGATCACCGTCATGCAGCACCACCAGAAGTACTTTGCCGTCGAAGATGCCAGCGCCCAGCTGCTTCCGGTGTTCGTGGCGGTACGGAACGGGGGATCCCGCGGCCTCGAGACGGTGCGCGAGGGAAACGAATGGGTGCTCCGCGCGCGCCTCGCAGACGCGCAGTTCTTCTTCGAAGAGGACCGGAAGCGCCCCCTGGAGGCCCGGATCCCGGCACTCGCCGGCCTGGTCGTCCACGAACGGTTGGGGACGATGGCTCAGAAGACCGAGCGCCTCACCCGGCTGGCAAATCTGCTCGGGAAGGCGCTGGCGCTCGACGTGGAGAAGACCGGCCACCTGGAGCGGGCCGCACGGCTCAGCAAAGCCGACCTGGTGACGCAGATGGTCCGGGAGCTTCCCGAGCTCCAGGGGGTGATCGGCGGCGTCTACGCCCGGCTCGACGGGGAGCCCGCCCCGGTCGCCGGCGCCCTTCGCGAACAATACCTGCCCCGGGGGGCCCTGCTGCCGCGATCGGAGGTCGGCGCGTATCTGGCGATCCTGGACAAGCTCGATCTGCTGCTGAGCGCGCTGGCCGCCGGGCTCACCGTGAGCGGATCACAGGATCCGTACGGTCTCAGGCGGGCCGCCGGCGGGATCGTGGCGATCGTGCTCGACCGCCACCTGCGGATCAACCTGCGCGCGTTCGCGGGGGCGGCGCTCGCCGAGACCCACCCGGCGCTCGACCCGGCGGGGCGCAGCGCGGCGATCGACGGGACCCTGGAGCTCCTCCGGCAGCGCCTGCGCACGACGCTGATCGAGGCCGGCCTCAGCTACGACACCGTCGACGCCGTCCTGGAGGCCGGCGCGGACGATCTCGCCGACGCCGCGGACCGCGCGCACGCCTTGTGGGCGTTCCGGCGGCGGCCTGAGTTCTCGCGCCTGTACACCGCCTTCGACCGCGCCGCCCGGATCGTGCCGGCGAACTTCCACGGCGAGGTGCGCCCCGAAGGTCTTGAACACGAGGCCGAGCGGGCGCTGCTGGCGGCGCTCGACCAGGTGGAACCCCTGGGTCCGGCCGGATCTCGGGGGGGAGCGGCCCGGTTGTCCGCCGACCGGAGTCCCGGGGATGCCGCGGGCCGCTACGAACAGGCGCTGCAGCGCCTCACCGCGCTCGCCGACCCCGTCGACCGGTTTTTCGCCGACGTCATGGTCATGGCCGAGGACGAGGCGGTCCGCACGAACCGTCTGGCGCTGCTGTCCCGCGTCGTCCGGCTGATGCGGCCCTTCGCCGATCTCACGCGCGTGGTCGCGGGAGAAGGAAAGGCTTCTCCTGCCTCCTAACTAATCAGCGTCGTTCCTGGATTGTGAGGTGGACACGCATGGCGACCCACACGTCGCGGAGACCCGCCGGGCGCCGCGCCGCGGCCCGGAGATCCCCCGGCCGCCCCGCGGGCGCGCGGGCGGCGCGCAAGCGCATCTGGCTGTTTGAAGAGGGCAACGCGACGATGCGGGACCTGCTCGGCGGCAAAGGCGCGGGGCTCGCCGAGATGAGCCGCGTCGGCCTGCCGGTGCCCCCCGGATTTACGATCACGACGGCGGTGTGCAACGCGTACAACGCCAGGGGCCGGACCTTTCCGCCGGGCCTGATGGATGAGGTTCGGCGGGCGCTGGCCACCGTGGAGCGGAAGATGGGCAAGCGGTTCGGCGATCCCAGGAACCCGCTGCTCGTCTCCGTCCGTTCGGGGGCCAAGTTCTCCATGCCGGGCATGATGGACACCGTGCTCAACCTCGGCCTGAACGAGGAGACGCTGCGGGGATTGACGGGCCTCACCAAGGACGAGCGATTCGCCCAGGACGCCTACCGGCGGTTCATCCAGATGTTCGGCAAGATCGTCCTCGACGTGAAGGGAGAAAAGTTCGAGGCGATCATCGAGGCCCGCAAACGCCAGGCCGGAGCCAAGGTGGACATCGACCTCACCGCGCGCGACCTTGCGGAGATCGCGCGGGAGTTCAAGGCGCTGATCCAACGCGAGAAGGCCGTGGACTTCCCGACCGATCCCTGGGCCCAACTGGAGATGGCGATCCGGGCCGTGTTCGACTCCTGGATGGGGCAGCGGGCCGTCGATTACCGCAACTACAACAAGATCCCCCACGACCTGGGGACGGCCGTCAACGTGCAGGCCATGGTCTTCGGGAACATGGGCGGGGAGAGCGCCACCGGCGTGGCCTTCACGCGAAACCCCGCGACCGGCGAGCGGCGCCTGTACGGGGAATACCTTCCCAACGCCCAGGGGGAGGATGTGGTGGCCGGCACCCGGACGCCGCATCCGATCGCGCAGATGGAGCGGGAGCTGCCCCGTGTCTACCGGCAGTTCCAGGACGTCGCCAAGATGCTGGAGCGGCACTACCGGGACATGCAGGACCTGGAGTTCACCGTGGAGCGGGGCAAGCTCTGGATGCTCCAGACGCGGGCGGGGAAGCGCACCGCGCAGGCGGCGGTCAAGGCCGCGGTGGACATGGTTGGGGAGAAACTGATCACCAAGGACGAGGCCCTGCTCCGCGTGGAGCCGGAGCAGATCTACCAGCTGCTGCTGCCGAGGTTCGACCCGGACGACAAGGCCGCCGCGGCGCATGAGGGCAAGCTGCTGACCCGGGGGCTCAACGCGTCGCCGGGCGCGGCCACCGGTGCGGCCGTGTTCGACCCGGACACGGCGGTGGAGATCGGCGGCAACGGCCAGCCGGTCATCCTCGTCCGTCCGGAGACCAACCCCGACGACGTGCACGGCATGCTGGTCGCCCGCGGCATCCTGACCGCCCGCGGCGGCGCCACCAGCCACGCCGCGGTGGTGGCGCGGGGGCTGGGGAAGCCCTGCGTCG
>DATHLI010000181.1:0-2188 GCA_035488355.1 bacterium
CCATTGCTGGTACTTCGGCGGCGAGGCGGACGGCCCCGAGGGGATGCGCCGCTCCGTGCGTGGGCTGGTGAAGGCGGGGGTGGACTACATCAAGATCATGGGCAGCGGCGGCGGGACCCTCGGCACCTACTCGTCGCGGCCATCATACACCATCGAGGAGCTCAGCGCCGCCGTCGAGGAAGCGCACCGGCTCGACCGCCGCGTCGGCATCCACTGCACCTGTGCTCAGGCGACCCGGAATGCCATCGCCGCGGGCGCAGACCACATCGAGCACGCGATGTTCCTCGTCGATGAGGAGGGGCATCAGCGGTTCGAGGCGGACGTCGCCGATGCGGTGGCGCAGCGGGATGCCGCGGTCACATCGACCCTGTGCGTGGGCCATTTCCTCGTCGACGCGCTCTCGGCAGGGGAGGGGACGCCGGACGCCCGCGCCGCCGTAGAGCGCTGGCGGCGGATGAACGACAGCAACGCGGATCACGTCCGTCGCATGCGGCAGGCCGGCGTCCGTTACGTGGCCGGGACCGACGCCGGCTGGCGCTTCACGCCGTTCGATGGCCTGGTGACCGAGCTGTCGCTGCTGCGCCAGACCGGCGCCTCCGCGGGCGATGCGATCGTGGCGGCCACATCGGGGGCGGCCGCGGCGATGGGAGTCGCCGGCGAGGTGGGCACCCTTCGGGCAGGCCTTCAGGCGGATATGATCGCCGTCGCCGGCGATCCGCTCGAAGACCTGGCGGTCCTGCGGCATCCCGCCCTGGTCATGCTCGGCGGCGCGGTCGTCGCGCGGGACCGTTAGCGGGACGGCGCGGGCCTGTTTGACACCCGGACCGGACGTGTGCTATCGTATCTTTACTGCTTTATCGGTTTAGCGCGATAAAGGATCACCCACGAAGGGACGGGCAGAGCCGGTATGGCGCGGCGAGAGCGGTGGCAGCAAGTTCCTCCCGGGATGCGGGATCTTCTGGCCGATGAATCGGCCCGGGCGCGGGCGATCACCGGCCGCATCCTGTCCTGCGTGCGCCGGTGGGGCTACCGGGAAGTGATGACGCCGACGATCGAATACTTCGACACCCTCGTTCGCGGGGAGGGGACCGAAGCCGGGGACCGGCTGTTCAAGCTGGTGGATCGCGGCGGCGAGCTGCTCGCGCTGCGTCCCGAGATGACGACCCCGGTGGCCCGGCTGGTCACGACCCACCTGCGCGGCCGGCCGCTGCCGCTGCGCCTCGCGTATGCCGGGCAGGTGTTCCGGGGCTCGGAGACCGGCTCGGGACGTCTGCGGGAGTTCCCCCAGGTGGGGTGCGAGCTGATCGGGGCGGACACCCTCGAGGCCGATGCCGAGATCGTCGCCCTCGCGGTCGATGCCCTCGCCGCCTCAGGCGCGGCGGAGTGTTCGGTCAGCCTGGGCCACGTCGGCTTCCTCCGGGGGATGCTCGATGGGTTGGGCCTGCCGGAGGAGGGAGCCCTCGAGGCGCGCGCCCTCCTGTACCAGAAGGACTTCGTCGGACTCCGCGCGGCGCTCGATCGCTACGGGGCGCCGGCGGCGCGCGGGGAAGCCCTGACGGCGCTGCCGGGGCTCCGCGGTCCGAATGCGATCCGGGAAGCGCAGCGGCTGGCCGACACCGTGGAGAGCCGCCGGGTGCTGCGCGATCTCGAAACCCTCATCGGCATCCTGGAGGCGTACGGCGTGGGCGGCGGGGTGCGCGTGGACCTCAGCATCATCCGGGACTTCGACTACTACACCGGCATCGTCTTCGAAGGGCACACCGCCGCCTTGGGCTTTCCGCTGCTGGGCGGCGGGCGGTATGACCGGTTGTTCGAAGGCTTCGGGGCGCCGCACGCCGCGACGGGGTTCGCGGTGCGCGTCGACCGGGCCAGCCGCAGCGCCTCGCCGCGGGCGCCGTCGGCGAAGGCCACCGCCACATCGGGCGCCTCCTCCCCGGCGTCCCCGCCGGCGGACGCGGCCAGCGCCCGGTCGACGCGCACCGCGAACCCCGTCGCGGCGTGCGGGGCCCCGAAGCCTTCGAACAACCGATCATACCGCCCGCCGCCCAGCAGCGGAAAGCCCAACGCGGCGGTGTGCCCTTCGAAGACGATGCCGGTGTAGTAGTCGAAGTCCCGGATGATGCTGAGGTCCACCCTCACCCCGCCCCCCACGCCGTACGCCTCGAGGATGCCGATGAGGGTTTCGAGA
>DATHLI010000182.1:0-8096 GCA_035488355.1 bacterium
GAGGACCGTAGCCGCCTCCGTCCGATCTATGAGCTTCAGCACGGGGCGGTGGAGACGGTCCAGGGGACGATCGGTGCGGTCCGCCAGTTCCGGCCGCGGGGACGCCGGGGGCTGGTCATCACCCGGGCCGCGGTCACCGACCGCTCGGGGGTGCTGCACGCCGTCTGGTACAATCAGCCCTACCTTGTCCGCCACCTTACGCAGGGCCGCGCCATCGTCCTGCACGGGCGCGTCGCCCGCCGGTCCGGTGAGATTCAAATGGCGGCACCGGAGTTCGAGTTCGTCGATGAGGGCGAGGAGACGCTTCACATCGGGCGGATCGTCCCGGTCTACCGCAGCACGTCGGGGCTGAGTCAGCGCATCCTCCGGACGACCGTGCTCCATACGCTCGACGACGCGGCGCCGAGCGTGCGCGAGTGGCTGCCGGAGGGACTGCGGCGCCGCCACAGCCTCCCCGATCTGGTAACGGCGCTCAGGCAGGTGCACTTCCCGGACACCCTGGAGGCCCACGCCGCGGCCCGCCGCCGGTTCGTGTACGAAGAGCTCCTGCTGCTCGAACTGCTGCTGGTCCGCCAGAAGGCCGAATGGGAAGCCGAGCCGCGGACGATCCATTATGGGGACGCGTCCGAGCTCGTGACCAGGTTCCACGCCGGTCTGCCGTTCCCCCTCACGCAGGCCCAGCGCCGCGCCATCGCCGAGATCGCCGCGGACTTGAGCCGGCCCCATCCGATGAATCGCCTGCTCCAGGGAGACGTCGGCTCCGGCAAGACCCTGGTCGCCGCCACCGCCCTGCTACAGTGCGTGGGGGGAGGTGCCCAAGGGGCGTTGATGGCGCCCACCGAGATCCTGGCGGGCCAGCACTACCTGACCCTGCACAGCCTCATGGAGGCCCTCGGTCTGACCGTCATCCTCCTGGTCGGCGGGCTCCCGCGCGCCGCCCGTCAGGAAGCGATCCAGGCGGCGCGGGACGGACGGGCGGATATCATCGTCGGCACGCACGCCCTGATCGAAGAGGAGATGGAGTTCCACCGGCTCGGCCTCGTGGTGGTGGACGAGCAGCACCGGTTCGGGGTCGGCCAGCGGGCCGCCCTCAGACGGAAGGGGGACTGTCCGGACGTCCTCGTCATGACGGCGACGCCGATTCCCCGGACGCTTGCCCTGACCCTCTACGGCGATCTCGACGTCTCGACGCTCGATGAGCTCCCCCCGGGCCGGACGCCGGTGAAGACGTACAGCCGCCCCACCGCCCGGCGGCCCCAGGTGTACGAGTTCGTCCGCGCCCAGGTCGCGCAGGGGAGGCAGGCCTACATCGTCTGCCCGTTGATCGAGGAATCCGACAAGCTGCAGGCCGAGTCGGCCGTTTCGCTCGCCTCCCGGTTACAGGAAGGCGTGTTCCGCGACCTTCGGGTGGGCGTGCTGCACGGGCGGATGCCGGTCGAGAAGCGGGACGCGGCGATGCGCGCGCTCCGGGGCGGGGAGATCGATGTGCTCGTGGCGACCACCGTGATCGAGGTCGGCATCGACATCCCGAACGCCACGGTCATGGTCATCGAGGATGCCGACCGCTTCGGGCTCTCGCAGCTGCACCAGCTTCGCGGGCGGGTCGGCCGGGGGGCGCACGAGGCGTACTGCATCCTCATCGCCGACGTGACGGAGGCGGACGAGGTGGGAACCGCGCGCCTCGCCGCCATGGTGGAGACGGGCGACGGGTTTCGGATCGCCCAGCATGATCTCGAACTGCGGGGAGCGGGCGAAATCCTCGAGGTGCGGCAGCCGCGCATGGCGCGCATCCGGCAGGATCGCAGGGCGCGCATCCCCCCTCCGGGGGCTCCAAACTGGAGAGGGGCCAACGGCAAGCAGAGGTTGCGGCAGGATCCCGGGGAGCCCGGGGTGCCCGTCCCGGAGGGGCGCTTGCAGCAGCACGGCGCCTCGGATCTGCGCATCGCCAACCTCGTGCGCGATCGCGAGTGGCTGGAGCACGCCCGCCTGGACGCGGAGGAGGTGCTGCGGGGGGATCCGGACCTCGGGCGGCCCGAACACGCAGACCTCGCGGAGGCCCTCCGCCTCAGGTTCGGCGGCGCCCGCGTCGAGAACGCCCGGGTCAGGTAGCGCGTGCGGGTCGGCGGCGGCAGGGCTCGAGGAACCCGTCTCCGGGCCAAAGGGGGGCGCGGGGTCCGGCCGACCTCGACCCTGGTCACCGATGCCGTGTTCAACTCCCTCGCGCCGCGGATTGCGGGGGCCTGCGTGCTCGATCTCTTTGCGGGAACCGGGCGCCTGGGAATCGAGGCGCTCAGCCGCGGGGCCCGCGAGGCGGTGTTCGTGGAGCGCGACCCGCGGCATGCCGCATTGATCCGGCAGAACCTGGCCGCGGCTGGCCTCAGCGGTCGCGGAGTGGTGCGGCGGGCCGACGCGCTGGCCGCGGTGGCCGCCGGCGAGGGGGAGCGGCGGTTCGACCTGATCTTTCTCGACCCCCCGTACGGGCGCGGCCTGGCGGCTGAGGCGCTGCGGCGCGTGGCCGCCGGCACGCTCCTCGCCTCCGGGGGACTCGTGATCGCGGAAGGCCACTGGCGGGACGACCCGGGCGAGATCGCGGGCCTGGCGCGCGTGCGGACCGCCCGATATGGAGAGACCGCCGTCTGGGTCTACGCGCGCGCCGCCGGGAGGGAGGAAGGCGCTTGAGGGAGAACACGCTTGCGATCGCCCTGTACCCCGGGAGCTTCGACCCGGTCCACAACGGGCACCTCGATATCATCGAGCGTGCGCGGCGCATGGCCCGCCGGGTCGTCGTGGGCGTCGCCACCAATGTCGAGAAGGAACCGATGTTCAGCATCGCCGACCGGGTGGCGATGCTCCGCGCCGCGACCGAGCGGGCCGGGGTCGAAGTCATGAGCTTCGGTGGGCTGACCGTCGACTTCGCGCACCGGCTGGGCGCGACGGTGATCGTCAAAGGCCTGAGGGCGATGATGGACTTCGAATACGAACTGAAGATGGCGGCGATGAACAAGCGCCTCCGGCCGGATATCGAGACGATCTTCATGATGACCGCGCCGGAGTGGGCGTACTTGAGCTCCACGCTGATCCGTGAAGTGGCGCGCTTCGGCGGCTCGGTCTCGGGGCTGATTCCCGCGAGCGTCGAACAGCGGCTCGTCAAACGGGTGAGGTCACAACGCAAGGGGTGAAGCAATGGCCAGTCCCGGTCGTTCCGCGTTGCTGTCGATCACGGAGTGTCTGGACCGCCTGGAAGCGCTCCTGACCTCGGGCCCGCCCTGGTACCTCCCGGGCCGGCGCGCCCCGTGGGACGAGGAGGTGCGCTCGGTCCTGCACCGCCTGCGGGAGGCGCTGTCCGCCGACGCCAAGCGCGCCGGCGGCGGAGCGGAGGCGGAGACGATCCTGCGCCGCGCCCAGGACGAGGCCAGGCGGATCATTCTGGAGGCGGAAGACCACGCCCGCAGGGCGCTCGAGGACGGAACGCTCGCCCGCGCGGCCGAGCAGCAGATCCAGCAGCTCCGGGAGCAGGCCGTCCGGGAGGCGGACGAGACCCGGCGCGGGGCCGACATGTACGCGCTCAGCGTCCTTGAACGCCTGGAGCGGGAAGTCGCGCGCATCCTCTCCACGGTCCAGCGCGGGAAGACGGTGCTGATGGAACGGACGGGATCCCGGATGTCGATGGGCCCGGCGGGTCCCTCCCGCCTCGACAACGGGAAAGCCGGCAAAGTCACCGTCTCTTGACACCGCGCCGCAGGCGTCCGTATAATCTAGCGGTGTGCCCGGCGGTTTCCCGCTGTCCAGGGGTAGGCCGTCCGGGCACACGTCGTGAGGTGGCGGCGTGCGGGTCAACATCGGAGAACTGCTGGCAGCTCGCGGCGCCATCCGCACGGTGGCGTACTCCGAGTGGGTCGAGCCTCCCGCCGAAGATGTCATGCTCCTCCAGCCTGTGACAGGGGAGCTCGTGCTCGCGAGCACCGGGCGGAGCGTCTGCCTGACCGGGCAGCTGCGGACGCAGCTCCACCTCCACTGCGGGGCGTGTCTCGCCGGGTACGAGCAGCCGCTGGAGTTCGCCGTCGCCGAAGAGTTCCGGCGGGCGCTGCCGCTCTCGGCCGCGGGTGCCGGGGGCGAACGTGAACTCGATGCCGACGATTTTGTGGTCCTGGTCGGACCCGACGACACCCTCGATCTCACGGAGGTCGTGCGCCAGCACCTGGTGCTGGCGCTGCCGATCGCCCCGCGGTGCCGAGAAGGCTGCCGGGGGCTGTGCGCGACCTGCGGCGCAGACCTCAATCTCGGCCCGTGCGACTGTACGGGGGACTCGGCCGATCCGCGGCTTCGGCTCGGCGTGCCCGGGTTCGCCGGCCCGCCGGCGCGGCGCATCACAGAGAAGGAGTAGGGGATGGGACTGACCAAACGGCGATTCAGCAAGGCGCGCACCGCGAGCCGGCGCGCGCACTTTCGCGTGCAACCGGTGACCCTGGTGGAATGTCCCCAGTGTCACGCCCGCATGGTGCCTCACCGCGTCTGCCCGACGTGCGGCTATTATGCGGGGAGGCAGGTGATCGAGGTGAAGGCTCCCGAGGAGAAACCGAGCCCGTAGAGTGCAGCGTGTGAGGCGCACGGAGGAGGCGAGGCTGCGGGTCGCGCTCGATGCGATGGGCGGCGATCACGCCCCCCGGGAACTCGTCACGGGCGCGGTGGCGGCCGCACGCGAGCTGGGCATTGAGGTCGTCCTGGTGGGTCCGGCCGCCCGCATTCGCGGCGAGATCCAGGCCGCAGGCGGCAGCTCGCTCCCCATCCGCGTGCTCGATGCTCCCGAAGTCATCGGCATGGCGGAGGCGCCGGCCATGGCCCTCCGGCGGAAGCGACAGGCGTCGATCCTCGTGGCCGTGGAGGCGCTGCGCCGCGGCGAGGCCGACGCGGTGGTCAGCGCGGGCAACACCGGGGCGGCGATGGCCGCGGCCCTCTTGACCCTGGGGCGGATCGAGGGCATCGACCGGCCGGCGATCGCGGCGGTGCTGCCCACCCTGCGCGGCCGCGCCATCCTGGTGGACGTTGGCGCCAACGTGGACTGCCGGCCCAAGCACCTCCTGCAGTTTGCCATCATGGGCAGCGTGTACGCAAGCCGGGGGCTCGGCATCCCCGCGCCGCGCATCGGGATCATGAGCAACGGCGCCGAGGAGACCAAGGGGAACGAGTTGGTGATCGCGGCCGGCGAGCTCTTGAGGCACTCCGGCGTGAACTTCATCGGAAATGTCGAAGGCCGCGACTTCTTCGGCGGTGCCGCGGATGTGGTCGTCTGCGATGGGTTCGTGGGCAACCTCCTCCTGAAATTCGGCGAGGGGCTGGCCCTCGGGATCTTTACCCTGCTCCGCGAGGAGCTCAGCCGCGGCCTGTTCGTCCGGCTGGGCGTGCTGCTGGCGACCCCGCGCCTGCGGGCGCTGGCCCGCCGCATGGATTACACGGAGCACGGCGGGGCCCCGCTGCTCGGCGTCAACGGGATCTGCATCATCACCCACGGCAGCTCGAAGGCCAAAGCGATCCGCAATTCCATCGCGCTGGCCGCCGAATCGGTCCGGGCCCGGATGGTCGACACCATCCAGGCCGATATCGCCCGGCTCTCCCACCTGCGCCCCCCGGCGTCTCCGGGAGGCCCCCCCCCGGTCCGAGATGCCGAAGGGGCGGAAGGAGAGGCGGAGCTCCCCCTCTCGCAGGGGACTCCCGCCGACGCGTGAGGCCGCGCCGCGCCGCCACGCTCGTTGACAGCGCGCCCCGACGGGTGCTGCCGCGCAGCATCGGCGCGGGATCCACGATCGCCGGACTCGGGTGTTACCTCCCCGAGCGGGTCCTCACCAACATCGAACTCGCCAAAACCGTGGACACGACGGACGAGTGGATCCAAAAGCGCACCGGCGTGCGGGAGCGCCGGATCGCCGCCCCCTCCGAGGCCACGTCCGATCTCGCCTACAGGGCCGCGCACGAGGCGCTGCGGGCGGCGGGGGTGGCGGCCACCGATCTCGATTTCATCGTGGTGGGGACCACGACTCCCGACATGGTGTTCCCCAACGTCGCCTGTCTTCTCCAAAAGCGGCTGGGCGCCCGGAGCATCGGCTGCCTGGATGTCTCCGCGGCCTGCTCGAGTTTTGTCTACGGCCTCAGCGTCGGGCATGGGGCCATCGCGTCGGGGCAGGCCGAGACGGTGCTGGTAGTGGGCGCGGAGACGCTCTCCCGCATCACCAACTGGCGGGACCGCGCGACATGCATCCTCTTTGGGGATTGCGCCGGCGCGGCGGTGCTGCGGCCGGCGCGCCCCGGCCACGGGTTCCTCTCGTTCTGCCTGGGTGGAGACGGGAGCGGCGAGGAGACGCTGTGCCTGACCGGGGGCGGCAGCCGCCGGCCGGCGTCGTTCGAGACGGTGGAGCGGGGCGAGCATTACATCACGATGAAGGGGCCCGAGGTCTACCAGTTCGCGGTCCGGGCGATTCCGGCGGCGGCCGCGGAGGCGCTGCGGCGGGCCGAACTGGGGCCGGCGGATGTGGATTTTGTCATCCCCCACCAGGCCAACATCCGCATCATCGAATCCTCGGCCCGCCGGCTCCACGTCCCCTTGAGCAAGTTCTTCATCAACGTCCAGCGCTACGGCAACACCTCGGCGGCCTCCGTCCCGGTCGCGCTCTACGAGGCCGTGCGGGCGGGGCGCATCGAGGAGGGCCGGGTCGGCGTCCTCGTGACCTTTGGGGCCGGATATACCTGGGGCGCCTGCGCCATCCGATGGGGAGGTGCTTGCTGAGCGCGCCGCCCCTCGCCCCATTCGCGGCGGTCTTCCCGGGACAGGGCGCCCAGTATGTCGGGATGGGCCGGGAGATCGCCGAGCAGTTCCCACAGGCCCGCGAGATCTTCGATCGCGCCAGCGCGGTGACCGGGGTTGACCTGCTGGACCTCTGCGCGAACGGCCCGGAGGACGCCCTTCGCGCCACCGCGAATACGCAGCCCGCCATCCTGGCCGCCAGCCTCGCCTGCCTCGCCACGCTGCCCGCCTCCCCCGAGATCGCCGCCGGGCTGAGCTTGGGGGAGTACACCGCCTTGGTCTGCGCCGGCGCCCTCCACCTCGAGGATGCGGTCAGGCTGGTGAGGCTGCGGGGCATCTACATGGAAGAGGCGACCCAGGGACAGGAGACCATGATGGTGGCGGTAATGGGCCTGACCCCCGACCAGGTGCGGACGCTGTGCGATTCGCACGCGCATCTCGGGGTGGTCGAGCCGTCGAACTTCAACAGCCCCGGCCAGGTCGTGATCGGCGGGGAGGCCCCGGCGGTCAAGGAGGTCGTGGCGGCCGCGCGGACGCGCGGCGCCCGGCGGGCGGTGCCCCTCGCGGTGAGCGCACCGTTCCACACCCGGCTGATGCGCCCGGCGGCGGAGCGGCTGGCGGGCGACCTCGACCGGACCCCCATCCACGACGCCCGCATCCCCGTGGTGGTGAACACGTCCGCCCAACCGATCCGGCAGGCGGATCAGATCCGCCGTGCGCTGCTCGACCAGGTGACCTCGGCCGTGCTGTGGGAACAGTCGATCCGGGTCATGTATGAGATGGGGGCGCGGCAGTTTGTCGAGATCGGGCCAGGGACCACGCTCTCGGGGATGATCCGCAAGACGGTGCCGGTCGTCCCCTGCCACGTCGAGGATGTCGCGTCGCGGGACGAAGCCCTCAACGCGATCTTCGGCCAACAGGTTCGATGAGCCTCGCCGAGCGCGTCGCCCTCGTCACGGGAGCCTCCGGGGGGATCGGGTCGGCGATCGCGGTCCGGCTGGCCCGCGAAGGCGCCGGCATCGTGGTCCACTATCATCAGAACACCGGGGCGGCGGAGCGCACCCGGAAACGCGTTGAGGAGACCGGCGGATCCGCGAAGGTGCTGCAGGCCGATATCACCAGCGCCGACGAGTGCCGGCGGGCGATCGACGCGGCGGGAGAATGGCGCGGCCGCCTGGACATCGTGATCAACAACTCGGGGCTGACCCGGGACGGGCTCCTGATCCGGATGCGGGACGAAGACTGGCACGACATCATGGCGATCAACCTGCACGCGGCGTTCTATCTCACCCGGGCCTGC